>DASSVY010000216.1:0-5068 GCA_035705535.1 Gaiella sp.
CTCGAACGTGCCTCTGAAGTCGTCGATCGCGCGATCCTAGTTTTCCGCGCGGGGCCCGCGCCGCCGGCCGACCGCCGCCCGGCCGACCGGCGTTCGCAGGCTTCTCCGCCGTCGACCGTCAGGCGGCCCGGCGCAGCGCGAACAGCGAGCCGAGCTCCCGCACGCCGAGGACGCGACACGCGCCGACGTACGCGGCCGTCCCCACCGCCAGCCCGAGTCCCACGGAGAGGATCTGCCCGAGGATCGAGCGGCCCACCTCGGCGTCGACGCCCCACCAGACGAGCACCGCGAGGCCCGATGCGACCACGGAGGCGACGATGATGCGGCCGATCGCGACGAGCGTGGCACCCGTGTCCACGCCGCCGACGTGCCGCCACATCAGGATCGCCAGGGCAAGCGCGCCGGCGAGGTTCGACAGCGACGTCGCGAGCGGTAGCCCCCACACGCCGACCTTGTAGAGCGCGAAGAACAGGGCGACGTTCAACACGAGGTTCCCGAGCGCGACGAAGGTCGGGATCCAGTTCATCCGGAGCCCGTAGAACGCGCGGTTGAGGAGCAGCATCCACCCGTTGAACACGAGGCCGACGGAGAACGCGGCGAGCGCCCCGGCGACGACCGGTGTCTGGTCGGGCGCGAACTCGCCACGTTGGTAGAGCAAACGGATGATCGGCTCGGCCAGGACGGCGGAGACCAGCCCCGCCGGGATCAGGAGGAAGCCGATCTGGCGCACGCCGGTGTCGACCGTGCGGCCGAAGCCGCCCATGTCGCCGCGGGCGGCCTGGCGCGCCATCGTCGGGAAGAGCACCGTTGCGACGGCCACCGAGAAGATCCCCTGCGGGAGCATGTAGAGCCGGAAGGCGAGGTCGATCGCGCGCGGCGCGAGGTCCGGGTCGATCAGCCGCGAGGCGAACAGCGTCCCGATCAGGGTCGAGACGTTGATCAAGCCGAGCGTCAACGTCACGGGGAGCATCAGCACGAAGAACCGGCGCACCGCGGGGTCGCGCCAGTCGAGCGCGATCCGGAGCCTGCCGTCGAGCCCACGCAGCCAGGGGACGGGCAAGAGCAGCTGGACGAGCGTCGCGAGGACGATCGAGCCGGCGTAGATGTACAGCTGCGTGTCCTCGCTCGACGCTGCGGGGACGCCGAGCACGAGCCCGAGGATGATCACGAGGTTCCAGGCGACCGGCGTCAGCGCGGGGACCGTGAAGTGGTCGTACGCGTTGAGGATCCCCACGATGATCCCGGACAGCGCGAGCATGATCACGATCGGGAAGAGCAGCCGCGAGAGCCCGACGGCGAGGTCGAAGCTGCCGCCCGGCGTCCCGAACAGCTCGACGATCAGCGGCGCGATGAGGATGAATACGGCTGTCAGCCCGGTCGTGATCAGCAGGACGAGCCAGAAGATCGTCGAGGCGACGCGCCACGCCCTGAGCCGCTCGCCCTTCTCGAGCAGCTCGCTGAACACCGGGACGAAGGCACCCGAGAGGGCGGTGTCGGCGACCAGCGCCCGGACGAGGTTCGGGATCTGGAACGCGACCGTGAAGGCGTTGATCTTCCCCGCCGCCCCGAACGTCGGCGCGGCGATCATCTCCCTGACGAGGCCGAGCACGCGCGACAGCGCCGTCGCCGCGCCGAAGACCGCGGTCGAGCGCGCGAGCCGCCGTCGGTGCGCACGCTCCTCCGGGCTGACCGTGCCGAGGGTCGGGTCGGCCTCGCTCATCGACGGGAGTTTCCCGGAATCGTCGGAAGCCCCTCTGGTACCATCACGCGGCCCCGAGACCGACCGATCGGTCGCGGCACCTTTTCGAATGGCGAACATCAAGCAGCAGAAGAAGCGCGTCGAGACGGCCTCCCGCCAGCGGCTCGAGAACCTGCGCTACCGCTCGACCATCAAGACGCTCGCGAAGCGGCTCGAGCGCGCGGTCGAGGACGGCGACTCGGATCTCGTGACCGCAGAGCACCGCGAGCTCGTGCGGATGCTCGACCGTGCGGTCTCGCGCGGCGCGCTCCACCGCAACACCGCGGCACGCAAGAAGTCGCAGGCCGCGCGCGTCGTCGCCGGCGCATAGCCGGGTCCCGGCCAGCGGGTTCCTAGTGGACGTGTCCGTACGTTCAGTCGTGGTTGGCGGTTCGCAGACCAAGCAGCCCTAGGACGCAGGGAGCCCCGATACCTTCAGGTATCGGGGCGACCGAGGACGACGGGATGCGATGTGTCTGCGGGCCGCCAGGCACACCCCTGTGCTTGCGGACGCGTCCACTAGCGGCGCTCTCGCGCGAGATCGGCGACGGCGAGCTGGAGCTCGAGATCCGGCGCGAGCCGGCTCCCTCCCTTCAGCGCGTGATCGAGCCCGGCGAGCCGGACCGTCGCGTCGTCGAGCTCATCGGCCGAGAATCCCTCCGCCTGGCGCCCGAGCTTCTCCGCCTGGAACGGGTGGAGCTTCAGGCGGCCGGCGGCCTCCTTCGGCCGGATCCCCTCGCGGGCAAGCCCGGCGACCTGGCGGAGCCGGGTCAGATGAGCGTTCAGAGAGCCCGCGAGCAGCGCCGCCTGGGCACGCCGCGGCATCGCGTTTCGGTCGAGCTTCTCCTCGACGACCTCCAGGGCGGCCGCGACGTCGTGGTCGCCCCACGCGTCCGTGAGGTCCCAGGGCGGTCGGTCCCCGAAAGCGACCGCGAGCTGGCGGATCTCGTCGGTGCCGACCGGCTCGCCGGCGGCCCAGGTCGCGAGCTTGTCGACCTCGAGTGCAAGCGTGAGCTTGTCGTCGCCGACGATCTGCAGGAGCTCGCGGCACGCGTCCCGCTCGACCTTGACACCGCGGGCTCCGAACTGCTCTGCGACCCATTTCTCGAGGTCTTTCCGCGACACCTCCCATTCGAGAACGGAACCCGCCTTGGCACAGGCCTTTCCGAGCGGCGAGTCGCGTTTCAGCGCGTGGGCGACGAGACACAGGACGGCGCCCGGAGCGGGGGCCGAAAGGTATTCGACGACGGCGTCGACGTCGGCCTTCTTCCATCCGCCGGCGACGCGACCGCGGTCGTCCGGCCGGCCGTCGACGTCGCTGACGAGGACGAGCCGGCTGTCGCCGAGGAGCGAGCCGGCGTTGCAGGCCGCGACCACGTCCTCCCCGCTCGCGCCCTCCGGCCCCGCCGCGTTGAGTCGCTCGACCGCTCCCGGGTCGAAGTGGGCGCGCAGCCGTGCGAGCGTCCGGTCGATCTTCGGCCGATCGGAGCCGGTGACGAGGTAGACGGGTTCGCCGGGTGCGGCCACCGAGCGCAGGCTACCGCTGCGACCGCACGGTGATCGTGCGTCCGTCCGACTCGACGACGATCCGCCCGTTCAGGTCGGTACGCAGCGTCTCGAGCCCGGGGAAGGCGCGCAGCGCCGCCAGCGTCTCGGGTCTCGGGTGTCCGTAGTCGTTCCCCTCACCCACCGAGATCACCGCGACCCGCGGGCGCAGAGTGCGGAGGAGATCGGGCAAGCCCGGGTCCTCCGAGCCGTGGTGGGCCACCTTGAGCACCTCGACGGGAGGAATCCGAAGTCGTCCCGTCACGTCGCTCTCGGCGTCGGCCGTCAGCAGGACGTCGGTCGCGCCGTAGCTCGCGAGCGCGACGACGGCGTGCTGGTTGGGGTCCTCGCTCGGCAGGCCCGGCTCGTCCGGCCACAGGATGCGAAACCGCAGGCGGCCGATCCGGAACGCGTCGCCCTCGTCCACGATCTCGACCGGCACAGCGTGTCGACGGGCCGCCGCGATCGCGGCGTCGTGGTCGGCCGACGGCGCCTCGATGCCCGGATCCTCCACCTCGCCGACGCGAAGTCGGTCGAGCACCGCGGCCGCGCCGCCGATGTGGTCGCGCTGGGGATGCGTCAGCACGATCGCGGCGAGCGAGCGGATTCCCATGTCCCGCAACTGCCCCGCCACGTCCGCCTCCGGCGGCCCCTCGTCGACCAGGATCGCGCCTCCCGGAGCCTCGATCAGGGCGGAGTCGCCCTGCCCGACGTCGAGAAACGTCACGCGCAGGCCGTGCGGCGGCGTCCAGGACGGCGAGGGCCTCAGCGCGCTGGCGCCGGCGGTCGCCGCCAGCGCGAGCGACACAAGACCCACGACTGCCGACCGCCTGCGATGGCGCGGGAGGCGCCGCACGAGGACCGCCGCTGCGGCACAGGCGAGAAGCGCGGCGAGGGCCACGGGCGAGTGGATCTGCGCCGACGGCCAGCCGCTGACGATGCGCGCGACGAGTGCGATCCACGCCGCACAGCCACCGGCGAACCACGCGAGCGCGGCCGCCGCGTCGGGAAGCACCGGCTCGAGCGCGGCGGCTGCGAGCGAGAGCGCGATGAGCGGCGGCATCGCCGGCTCCGCGACGACGTTCGCGGGCACGGTCCAGAGCGCGACCGCGCCGAAGTGGAGCCAGACGATCGGCGCGGTCACGAGGCCGCAGGCGACCGCGACGACGAGCACGTCCCAGAGGCCGCGCGGCACCGGGTACGCCTCCGGGACGCCCGCGACGCGCGGCACGACGACGAAGATGGCCGCGACGGCGGCGAACGACAGCTGGAAGCCCGGGTCGAGCGCCGCCGACGGTGTCCACACGAGGAGGACGAGCGCTCCGATCGCCATCGCGTGCCAGCGGTCTCGCGGCCTCGCGGTGATCCAGCCGAGCGATGCGAGGCTCCCGGCGACCGCCGCCCGCACGACCGACGGCTGCCAGCCCACCGCGAGTGCGTAGGCGAGCACGACGAGGATCGCGACGCCCTCGCCGACGAGGCGGCCGAGTCCCGCGATCCGGGCCAGCCAGACGACGCCGACTGCGGTGATCGCGACGTTCTGTCCGGAGACCGCTAGGAGGTGCGTCAACCCGCTCGCCCGGAAGTCGTCGCGGAGCGATCGCGCGATCCCGTCGTCGTCGCCGAGCACGATCCCGGTCAGGACCGCACGCCGCTCACCCGTCGTTCCACGGGCAAGCGTCTGCTCGACGTGCGCGTGAAGCCGGTCTGCGACGCCACCGATCCCGCCCCGCCGGCCGACGACGCGCGCGTCGTCGCCGCGCAGCACGACGTGGATGCCCTGCC
>DASSVY010000217.1:0-7026 GCA_035705535.1 Gaiella sp.
AGGCGGCATCCCGTCACGCGAAAGAAAGCCGTGCATTCGCTCGGCCGGGGCATTGCGCGGGGCGCCGGCGTCGACGACGGCGACCGTGCGCCTCGCTCGGCCGAGGACGAGAGCTGCGCTCAGTCCCGCCGCGCCGCCACCGACGACGATCACGTCATGGGTTTCATTGGTCATGGCTCGACCCTGCCCGCAAGCCGCCGCCTCGGCAAGCTCCGTTGCCGTTTCCGGGAAGCGAGATGATTGATTCCAAATGGGCGTGACGTCCGGGGGCGTCCCAGACCAAGCCGGGCGGCGCGATCGTCCACGGCGCGTACCGGTGGTACGTGTCGTTGACGTTCGCGCCTATTTGGAATCAATCATCTAGCGTGTCCCGCATCGAGGGCTCGGCGATTCCAGGCGTGCTGGCCGAGGTCGGGCCTCGACTCAAGCGCCTTCGCGCTCGCCGGGGCCTCACGCTGACCACGGTCGCAGCCCAGACCGGGATCTCGAAGAGCACGCTCTCCCGGCTCGAGAGCGGGCAGCGCAAGCCGAGCCTCGAGCTGCTCCTGCCGCTCGGCGAGGCATATCGCGTTCCGCTCGACGAGCTGGTCGGCGCGCCGGAGGTCGGCGACCCTCGAATCCGCCTGAAGCCACGGAACCGCAACGGCCGGCTCGTCTTCCCGTTGACCCAGCAGTCGAGCGGCGTCCAGGTGTGAAGGTCGTGATCCCGCCCGAACGCGACCGTGAGCTCCGGGTCCACAAGGGCTACGAGTGGCTGTACGTGCTCGCGGGCGAGTTGCGCCTGATCCTCGGCGAGCACGACATCACGATGGGGCCGGGCGAGGTCGCGGAGTTCGACACCCAGCTCCCGCACTGGTTCGGCGCAGCACATGACGAGCCGGTCGAGATCCTGAGCGTCCACGGCAGCCACGGCCGACGGATGCACGTTCGCGCCGCGCCGCGCCGCATCACCCACCGCGCCTGACACCCGCGCACCCGCGGTTCCCGGAAACGGCAACGAACGTTGCCTGCGCACCGGGCCGCGAAGGAGCTCCAGGCATCGAGCACCCCGCCCGAACGAAGGAGAAACAAGCCATGCCCGCATCAGCTCAGAGGACCGCGCGGATCGCAGGTCTGTGGTTCATCGGGACGTTCGTCTTCTCGATCCCCGCGCTCCTCCTCTACGACCCCGTTCTGAACAACACGGGCTACGTCCTGGAAGGAGGGTTCGACACGCGGATCTCGACCGGCGCGCTGCTCGAGATCCTCACGGTCATCTCGAACATCGCGACCGCGGTCGTCCTGTTTCCGATCCTGAAGCGGGTCAGCGAGTCTGTCGCGCTCGGCTACGTCGCGCTTCGGATCGTCGAGTCGAACGGTCATCGTGATGGGTCTCGTCAGCCTGATGTCCGTCGTGACCCTGCGCGAAGACCTCGCGGGAGCGACCGGCGGCACCTCCCTGAACGTCGCCGGGCAGACGCTGGTCGCGTTCCACGACTGGACGTTCCTCCTCGGCCCGCAGTTCTGCGCCGGATTCGGCACCGGGCTGCTCCTCGGCTACCTGATGTACAAGTCGGAGCTCGTGCCGCGCCGGATGGCCATGCTCGGCCTGATCGGCGGACCGCTCGCGTTCGTCGGCGGCGTGCTCGTGCTCATGGGAGCGTTCGACCAGCCCTCGCCGCCTCTCTTCGCGTTCACGGCGATCGAGATCGTGTGGGAGGCGTCGCTCGCGCTCTACCTCACGTTCAAGGGCTTCCGGCCCGCCGCACCGGTTCTCGCTCGCCAGACGGCCGCATGAGCGACCACCGAGCGAGACCCCGGCCCCCTCACGGCACCCAGCGCTCTGCGAGCGGGGTCACCTGCAACTCGTGCGTCGCGCTGCGGGCGCCCTGCTCGGCGAGGAACCTGACCGCCTCGGCGAGGGCGCGTGGATCGGCGAGCGTGTCGACGGCCTTTCCCGGCGCCGCTCCGGAGATGGGCTCGATGCCGGCGTCGACGATCAGGAGCGCCACGTGGATGCCGTGCTCGCGAAGCTCCAGCGCAGCCGCGTTCGTCAAGGCGCGAACGCCGAAGGCGCCGGCCGCCCACAGGCCACGCCCAGGCATCGCGCGCCGCGCGGAGCCGCCCGTCACCTGGATCACGGTCGCAGAGCCGCCCTGCGAGCGGAGGAACGCGGCCGAGGTCGAGAGGAACGTGAACGCCGCCCGGGCCGGCGCCCCGGCCCACGGCTCGAATGCGTCTGCGGACGCCTCGCTGAGCGGCCCGCCGCCGAACGGCCCGCTTCGGTCTCCGCCGTACGCCGCCGCCGCGTTCACGACGAGCTCGACCCGACCGTGGAGCGAGGCGGCGTGCTCGAGCGCCTCACGCACGCTCGTGCGATCCGTCACGTCCCCGGCGAGCGGCACGCCGCCTCCGCGCGCGACGCCCGCGAGGGTCTCCTCCGAGCGAGCGATGCCGACGACCGACCACCCGTCCGCCGCCAGGTTCTCGATCACGGCCCGTCCGAGGTTCCGCGCGCCGAACACGACCGCGCTGCGCCGACCCTCTCCGCTCATCGACGCACCCTAGACGACCGATTCCAGAGGGAGGCCGAGCAGCCGCGCGGCGTTCCGCCACTGAAGCCGCTCGCGCGAGTCGTCGGTCAACGGGAGCGCCGCGAAGCCGTCGAGAGCCTGGTGGAGCGAGCGGGTCGGGAAGCACGACGAGTACAGCATCCGGTGCGAGAGAAAGCCGTTCGCGGCCTCGAGGTACTCGCGCGCGCCGGGCATGCCGGGGACGTACATGTAGAACTCCGGCATCAGGTAGACGTTGTGGCAGCGCGCCGCGAGCGCGCAGGCCTGCACCGTCCAAGGCCAGCAGGCGTGCCCGACGATCAGCGTCAGATCCGGGTACGCGAGCGCGACGCGCTGCAGGTACTCGGGCATCGCGAAGCTCATGTCGGGGCCGATCACATGGCTGCTCGTGACGACGACCGGGATCCCGTGCGCGATCGCGGCCTCGTAGAGTGGAAAGAGGCGCGGATCGTCGTCGTGGAGCGGCGGCTCGCTCCACCCCGGGAGCAGCGAGATTCCCCGGCACCCGAGCTCCTCGACCGAGCGGCGGATCTCGG
Organism: Gaiella sp.; assembly: GCA_035705535.1. Lineage (GTDB taxonomy): Bacteria > Actinomycetota > Thermoleophilia > Gaiellales > Gaiellaceae > Gaiella. The sequence continues at coordinate 3,089 of DASSVY010000217.1, forward strand.
CGACGCCGTCCGGGTCGTGCCCGTCGATGCCGGCGAACCCGACGAACCGGCCCGGGTACGCGTCGGCGAGCTCCGCGATGTGGGCGTTGTCCACGCGTCCCCAGACCGCAGCCGCCTGCTGGCCCATGATCACCGCCACGTCCACGCCGAGCTCGTCCATCTCCTCGACGAACAGCTCGGCCGACCTCGCGTCGAACGAGGGGCTGTTGACGCGGCCGAGCTCGTACTGCGTGACCGTCAGCGGGTCGGGCGCGCTCGGGCGCGGCCGGTAGAAGTAGGTGTCGAGGAAGCTGCGATGCGGCGGCTGGACGCGGAAGTCGATGATCACTGGGTCCTCCGGGCGATCGAGCGGTCTGCAGCCCTAGGCCGCGTCGGGTCCGGGAAGCGCGTCCTCGAGCAGGGCGACGACCGCGTTCGCCCAGTCCGCGACGTCGTCGAGGGGCTCCTCGTCGCGGATCCGCATGAAGCCCCCGAGGAGCGCGTTCACATCCTGCTCCGTCAGCCCCGCCGGCACCGCGGTCGCCCCGCCCGTGCTCCCGCGATCGGCCTCGGCCTTGCGGGCGAGCGCGAAGCCGACGAGCTGCTCTCGACCTCCGACCGCTTCTGCGAGCTGCTCCAGCAGCTCGTCCACCCGAGCCCGCCCCGCCGATGTCAGCGCGGCGACGGCCCGTTCGAGGTAGACGCTGTGGTGATCCTCGGACATCTCGGCTCAGAGGCGATCATCCCACACGCTCAGTGCGCGAACGCCGCGCCGGTCTCCGAGTCGTGCTGCGGGGCGGGCTGGCGCTGGAGCCGCGGAAGCTGACGCTCGAGGTCGTGCACGAGCATGTCCGCCATGTCGTGCGTGAACCCTCGCCGGACGACGATGCGGAGAGCCGCGAGATCGGTCCGGTGCTCGGGGAACGTGTACGCCGGCACCTGCCAGCCGCGCTCGCGCAGCGCGTTGGAGACGTCGAACACGGTGTAGTTCTCCACGCCGGCTTCGAGCGTGAACGCGAACACCGGCAGCTCGTCGCCCGTCGTCAGCAGCTCGAAGGGCCCGAGCTCGGCAATGCGGGTCGAGAGCCGTGTGGCGACGTCGCGCGCATAGCCCTGCACCTTGCGATACCCCTCGAAGCCGAGCCGGATGAAGTTGTAGTACTGGGCGACCACCTGGGCGCCGGGGCGCGAGAAGTTGAGCGCGAAGGTCGGCATGTTGTCGCCGAGGTAGTTGACCCAGAAGATCAGGTCCGCGGGCAGCGCATCCGCGTCGCGCCACACGATCCAGCCGACGCCCGGGTAGACCAGGCCGTACTTGTGGCCCGAGGTGTTGATCGAGGCGACCCGCGGCAGCCGGAAGTCCCACTGGAGGTCGGGATCCAGGAACGGCGCGACCATCGCGCCCGAGGCGCCGTCGACGTGCACAGGGACGTCGAGGCCGGTCTCCTCCTGGAAGGCGTCGAGGGCCTCGCAGATCTCCGCGACCGGCTCGTAGGAGCCGTCGAACGTCGAGCCGAGGATCGCGACGACGCCGATCGTGTTCTCGTCGCAGAGCTTCACCGCCTCCTCCGCGGAGAGGTGGAACCTGTCTCCCTCCATCGGCACGAGGCGCATCTCGACGTCCCAGTAGTTCGCGAACTTCTCCCAGCAGACCTGGACGTTGATCCCCATCACGAGGTTCGGCCGGTCGGCCGGCTTGCCCTCGGCGGCCCGTCGTTGCTGCCAGCGGCGCTTGAGCGCGAGGCCGCCGAGCATCGCCGCCTCGCTCGAGCCGGTCGTCGAGCACCCCGTCGCCTCCGCGGCGTCCGGTGCGTTCCAGAGCCTCGCGAGCATGTTCACGCACCGCATCTCGATCTCGGCGGTCTGCGGGTACTCGTCCTTGTCGATCATGTTCTTGTCGAAGCACTCCGCCATGAGCTTCTCAGCCTGGGGCTCCATCCACGTCGAGACGAACGTCGCGACGTTGAGCCGCGCGTTGCCGTCGAGCATCAGCTCGTCGTGCACGAGCTGGTAGGCCACGTCCGCGGGAAGCTCGCCCTGGGGGATGCGATGACGCGGGATCGTCCCCGTCTCGACGCTGAAGAGCGGCGCGGTCACGAGGTCGTTCGTCCTGCCTTGGGGGGCGCTCGGGTGCTTGAGAGTCACGGGCGGAGGCCTCCTGGTGCGTGGATGCGGGCGTTGACGCGACGGCGTCCGCGGGGCGGGCTGACGCTACCACCCCCTCGGACGCCGGCGGCTCCTGCCTCCGGGCCGGTCCAGGGTCGACTCAGGGTCATTCCGGATGGTTCTCGCCCGCGCCCGAAGCCATCCTGGGGTCATGAGCGAACACACGACACATATCCCCGAGGTCCGCAAGCTGCAGCGCAGCCAGTCGGACCGCATGATCGCCGGCGTCAGCGGAGGCCTCGCACGCTACTTCGAGATCCATCCCGCGGTCTTCCGCGTCGGCTTCGTCGTCCTCACCCTCCTCGGTGGGGCCGGCATCCTGATCTACATCGCCGCCTGGCTCGTCATCCCGGACGAGGGCGAGGCGGACTCGGTGGCGACGGCAGCGCTGCGGAACCGCCGCGACCGCCCATGGCCTCTGATCGGGCTCGGACTGCTCGCCGTCGCGGGTGCCATCCTGCTGTCGCGGGCGACGTTGTGGCCCGACGGCGACGCGTGGTGGCTGTTCCTGATCGCCGGTGCAGTGATCCTCTGGCTGACGCGGCATCCGAAGGCCGAATCGGCTGCGGAGGCGACGGGCGTGACGGAGACGACCGGGGTGACGGAGGCGACAGAGCTCGCACCGAAGCGCACGCGTCGCGTGCGGCGGATCTTCGGCTGGCTCGCGATCGTCCTGGCAACCCTCGTCGCGCTCCTGGTGATCGCGGTCGGGATCTTCGCGGCCGTGTTCGACGTCCACCCGGGCCGCGGGATCGGCGACCGGACGTACGTGGTCACGAGCGCCCAGGCGTTGCGGAACGAGTACCGGCTCGGCATCGGCGCGCTCGAGCTCGATCTCAGCGGGATGCAGTTCCCGCCGGGCGTGACCCGCGTCGAGACGAGGGTCGACGTCGGCGACCTGAAGGTGATCATCCCGCCGGGCGTCGCGCTCCGCGGCTACGGCGAGGCGCAAGCGGGTCACGTCAACCTGCTCGGCAAGGAGGACGACGGCTGGAACGCCGACGTCGACCTGGGCGGAAGCGGGGCCCGGGTGCTCGACCTCGAGGCGCACGTCGGCGCGGGGTCGGTCCGCGTCGAGCGCGCCGTACGATGAGCCGGCATGTCGCTGCGGACCTTCGCGACGAGCCCGGACGAGCGAGTGATCGCGGGGGTCTGCGCGGGCATCGCGCAGACCCTCGGGGTCGACGCGACTCTCGTCCGCCTCGTCTTCGCGCTCCTGGCGCTGGCCGGCGGAGCCGGGATCCTCCTCTACCTCGCTCTCTGGGCGTGGACGGCCGGCAAGCGAGCCTGGGTGGCCGCCCTCCTGGCGTTCGTCTCGGGCGTCGCGCTCCTCGGAGCGCTCGGCCTCTCGGACCGGGCCGTGCTGGGAATCGCCCTCATCGCGGGCGGCCTCGCCCTCGCCTGGCGTCAGGGCGGCAGCTTCCACCCCGACGCGCCGCTGTCGTACGGCGGCATCGGGCTGGCTGCGCTCGGAACGGTCGTGCTGCTCTGGGGCGGCGGCACCTCGTCGGCGCTCCTGGCGCCGGGCGCCGTGGCCGGGGCGCTGCTCCTGATCGGCGGCCCGTGGGTGTGGCGGCTCGCGCTCGAGCGCGACGTGGAGCGAACGGCCCGGATCCGCAGCGAGGAGCGCTCGGACGTGGCCGCCCGTGTGCACGACTCCGTGCTCCAGACGCTCGCGCTGATCCAGAAGCATGCGAACGAGCCGCGCCGCGTCGCCTCGCTCGCGCGGAGACAGGAGCGCGAGCTTCGCGGGTGGCTGTACGCCGACCAGCCGCTCGGCGACGACAGCGCCT
>DASSVY010000218.1:0-4904 GCA_035705535.1 Gaiella sp.
ATGCGCGTGTACCCACGTGCAGAGAGCACGCTGAAGTTCACCCGCTGGAACGCGAGCGCCATGCCCGCGATCGCCAGGACGCGGATCACTTGGTCCGTGCCGGCCCAGTTCGAGCCGAGGACGAGTGCCGTGAACTCGGGCGCGAGGACGGCGAGCCCTGCAAGTGCTGGGAACGTGATCGCTGCGAGGGCCTGGTTGATTCGATTGAGCGCGCTCGTGATCCGCGCGGGTTCGTCCTGCATCCGCGAGAACGCCGGGAACATCACCTCCCGGATCGGGCCGGCGATGCGATTGAAGGGAAGGTAGACGAGCGTCTGTGAGACGGTGAGCCGGCCGAGCGCCGTCGGGCCGAGGAAGCGTCCCACCATCAGGCTCTGCAGCGTCTGTGCGAACTCGAGGAGGAGGTACGCCCCGAAGAGCCGTCCGGCGAACGAGAACTGCTCCCGCAGCTTGCGGCGCGAGAACGTCAGCCTCGGCCGCCACCGCGACTGGACCCAGATCGCGACGAGGGCCACGGTCCGATCGGCGATCTCGCCGCCGACGATCGCCCACGCTCCGAACCCACTGAAGGCAAGGGCCAATGCAAGCGACGCGCCGACGAGCGTGCCGGCGATGACCCGTATCTCCAGCGCACGGAAGTCCATGGCGCGGATCAGCAGCGCATTCGGCACGGACGTGAGCGAGGCGAGGAGGAACGAGATCGAGAAGGCTGCGAACAGCGGTTGCAGCGACGGCTGACCGTACAACGACGCAAGGGGCCATGAGAAGGCGATCCCGAGCAGCGTCCATGCGATGCCCAACGGCAGCGACGTCCAGAACACCGTCGACCGATCGAGCTCGGTCAACCGCGGTGCCTGGATCAGGGCGACGCCAAGGCCGAGATCGGCGAAGGGCTGGACCCACACCGCGAACGCGAGGACGATGCTCGCGAGCCCGAACTCGGCAGGGAGCAGAAGACGGGCGAGGATCAGGAGGAGGATCAGCCTCGTGACCTGCGTCACGAGGCCCGCACCCATCTTCCAAGCGACGCCGCGGGCCGCGGCCCGTTTCAGATCAGTTGGCTCGGATTCCACCCGCTCACAGGGTAAGGACGATGTCGCGGGGCGCAACGTGCCGTCCGTCCCGTCGGGTCGGTCGCAGGCGCGGACGCTTCCCGCGACTCCGTCCGGCCACCCCCATCGTGATCTCCTTCCCCTGCCCCCATGGCCGCCCGCTTTGCCACCGGCGCCTCGGCACAGAGTACCGCGGCTGCCGCGCTACGCCTCGTTCGGCTGTGGCCGCGTCAGCGAGACGACCCATCGCCGAACGGCGGCGGCGTTAGCCCGAGCAGCGTCGCAAGCCCGCTACGCGCGGAGGCACGTCGCTTACGGCGATCAGGGCTGCGCCCCGGCGAGATCGCGCGCATCGCATAGCCGACGGCGAGCGCGAGGGTGCCCGCCGTGCGATGGGCGCGACCGAAGTGCTTGGCCATGTACTGCCGCCGGGCGAACGCCATCTGCCGGCTGAGCATCTCATCCGATCCCGTCGTGCTGCTGTGGTGGAAGATCGTCATCTGGGGGAAGTGGACGATCTCCCAGCCCGCCTGGCGGATGCGGAAGCAGAAGTCGGTCTCCTCGCAGTAGAGGAAGAAGCGCTCGTCCAGCTCGCCGACGTCGTCGAGGGTTGCCCTGCGCACGAGCATGAACGATCCCACCGTCCAGTCGCACGGGGTCTCGTGGTCGTAGAGCGGGAGATCGAGCACCCGCTCGCCCGTCCACGAGGAGCGAATGGGGAGCTTCTCGGCGCCGAGGCTCACGAACAGCGAGCGGATCGCAGTGGGAAAGCGTCGCATGGTCGGGTCCATCACGCCGTTCTCGTCGATCTGCTTGACCCCGGCGAGCCCGACCTTCGGGCGAGCCCGCAGAAGCGCCACGAGCTCCTCGAGCGTCCCGGACAGGATCCGGGTGTCGGGGTTGATGAAGAGGACCCAGTCGGCATCGACGACCTCGAGGCCCCGGTTGTTGGCTGCCGCGAACCCATGGTTCTCGGTCTCCACGAGGCGAACGTCCGGGAACTCCCGACGCATCAGCTCGGTCGTGTCGTCGGTCGAGCCGCTGTCGACGACAACGATGTCGAGCTCCAGGTCGCCCGCCATCGCACGGATGCTCGTGAGGCAGGCCGGTAGCCAGCGGGCGCTGTTGTAGGAGACGATGACGGCCGCCAGGCGGCCGCCGTCAGGAGTCATCCGTTGCGGCCGGGTGTGCTCCGGCGGCTGAGCGGGTTCGTGCCCGCGCGGATCTCGACGCGGTCGGGCGAGCCGTCGCCGTCGGTGTCGCGCTTTCGCGGGCTCGTGTGATACTTGCGGATCTCCGCGGCGTCCGTCAGGCCGTCGCCGTCGGTGTCCCGCTTGCGCGGATCGGTGTGGTAGCGGCGGATCTCGAGGATGTCGCTGAGACCGTCGCGGTCGGTGTCGTTCCGCCGCGGGCTCGTGTGGTAGCGGGTCACCTCGCTGCCGTCGGTCAGCCCGTCGCCGTCGCTGTCCTGCCAGCGCGGGTCGGTGTGATAGCGGCGGAGCTCCGCGACGTCCGTCAGGCCGTCGCGATCGATGTCGCAGGTTTCGCGCGAGCCGCGGGGGTTCGGCGGCGGCGGGTCGACGAGCCCACCCGTGTCCCACGTGTTGCAGGTCCACACGTTTCCCGTGTTGGCGAGCAGGAACTCGGTCGCCGGCCCCTGGACGCCGCATTTTCCGCTGGGGCCCCGCTGGAAGACGTTGTCCCTGTAGACGACGTTGAACGAGTGGGGCGTGGGGGAGCTCGGTTTCTCGCCGCCGTAGGTGCAATAGGCGGACGAGGGGCTCGCCCCGAGGAGGTTGCGCTCGACGAGCGCGCCGTTGATCGGCGCGAAGTCCGGGTTGAACGCGATGTCCGCCGTGCAGCCCCCGCCCACGGAGTTCACCGGCGGGTCGCAGACGACGTAGTTGTGCCGCAGCGTCATGTTCTGTCCCCCGTCGCTCAAGAACCCGTCGAGGTGCCAGTCCGCGTCGGGTGGGATGTACTGCCCGTGCAGATACGAGTCCTCGACGAGACACGAGAGGCTGTTCTTCTCGCACTGGACGGCGTTCTGGCCGCCATGGATGGTCGACCGGCTCACCTTGAGGTTCCCCCAGCCGATCGCCTGCAGCTGCTTCTGCCCGCCGTCGACCTCCGAGTCCTGGATCGTCAAGGACCACGAGCGGGACTCCGGGTCGTCCACGTCGAGAAGCACCCGGGTGTTCAGCTTGCTGTTCGTGATCGTGACGTTCGCAGCGCGGATCACGAGGATGCAGTTGACGATCTTGCGGTCGATCGTCGTGTTCGGCGTCGTGATCGTGCAGACGCCGGGCTCGCTCTCCGGCCCCGTGTAGTCGGTGAGGGTCGTGCCGGCCGGGACGCCCGTGTTGTCAGGCCCGGGCCAGCACCGGCCCGAGCCGTCGGGGCCGCCGGGCACGTCCTTCGCGCGACCCGCGCAGGCTCCCGAGGACACGGCCCGCGCGATCTGCAGCGGGGAGGAGCGAACGCCCGGCTGGGCCGAGAGGCTCTCGGAGCCGATCGCCAGGGCCGCCAGGATGACGGACGCCCCGCCAAGGATCCAGAGATGTCGTTTGGCAGGAATGTCGTCGCCCGGTGATCGCTCCGCCCAACCGCGCTGCCACGCCCCGCACGACGACGGCCGCGCCTCGCGACAGAGTAACGCCGGGGGCGCGTTCGCAGGTAACCCCGAAACCCGCGTCTTTCATCTTGCGCCGGGTTCGCGAGCTGCCGACGGGAGGCGCGTGAGGCCGGCGACGAGTCGGGCGGCGGGCTCCCGTGCGGAGCCCGCCGGCTCGGATCGGCCTCTAGTACACGGGCTTGACTGCTTGCCCGGTGTCGTCCCAGACGTTCCCGCTCCAGACCATTCCCGGCTTGCTGGAGTCCCAGTAGGTCACGGGTCCGAGCACGGCGCAGTTCTGCTCGAACTTCCGGCCGAAATGGTTGTTCGTGAACGTGATGTTGTGGCTCGAGAACGGCTTGGACGGTCCGCCGCTGCCGTAGAAGCAGTACGCGCCGTTCGAGTTCAAGAGGTTCCCGTCGATGACGAAGTCGTAGACGTCGGAGAAGTCGTCGAAGATGCCGATGGCAGCGGTGCAGCCCCGCGCTGGGCCGTCGGCGCATTCGACGGTGTTGTGGATGATCCGTGACCCGTGGCCATCACCGATGAAGATCCCGTCCTTGTGCGCTTGGGTGTTGCCACCGAGGTCGTGGATGTACGAGTCCTGGATCAGGACGTTGTTCTTGACCCCCGCCCCGTGGCCCGCGTTGTAGAGGTTGACGCGGAGGAGGGTGTAGTTGTTCTCCAGGATCCCCATCGGCGTGTCGTTGTCGTTCGTGGACAGGCACTGGCAGTTGATGGTGGTGTCGCTGATCACGAGCCCTGTCTGATTGTCCGACGGCCGCACGGGACCGAGGATCAGGCTGCGCGTGATCTTCACGTTGCTGGCGTTGACGATCACCGGCCCGTTGAACTGGCAGGCGTCGTAGGTCCCGGTGGTGTTGATCGTGCCCGAGCAGCTGTGCAGCGTCGTCCCGGGCGGGACTCCCGTGTTGCTGGCATTGGGGAAGCCCGTCTGTGCCGGGCTCGCACAGGGCGACGTCGAGGCCGAAGCCGACGCGAGCGGCGACACGTTCCCGGCCGCGTCGAGCGCGCGGATGCCGACCGAGTACGACGTCCCGCAAGTGAGGCCGTTCAGCTGGTAGGAGGGCGTCGTCGAGGAGCCGACCTTGGTCCCTGCCTTCAGGACGTCGTAGCTCGTGACGCCCACGTTGTCCGTCGCGGCGGTCCAGCCCAGCGTGAGGCTGGTGGTCGTCGTCGAGACCGCCTTGACCCCGGTCGGCTGCGCCGGCGGCGTC
>DASSVY010000219.1:0-4436 GCA_035705535.1 Gaiella sp.
CGACCTGCGGGATCAGCCAGGGCTCGGACCCGTTCGCAAGGTACGCGTCCGAGAGCAGGTAGACAGGCGTGCGGTACTTGAGCGCGATCCGCGCGGCCTCGATCGCGGCGTCGAAGCATTGCGACGGGCTCGACGCCGCGACGACCGGCACGGGGCTCTCGCCGTTCCGGCCGAACAGCACCATCAGGAGATCCGCCTGCTCCGGCTTGGTCGGCATCCCGGTGGACGGGCCCGCGCGCTGGATGTCGAGGATCACGAGCGGCAGCTCGAGCGCGATCGCGAGGCCCACGGTCTCGGCCTTGAGGACGACGCCGGGGCCGGCAGACGCGGTCACGCCCAGAGCGCCGCCGAACGAGGCGCCGATCGCTGCCCCGACCGCGGCGATCTCGTCCTCGGCCTGGAAGGTGATCACCCCGAAGTCCTTGCGGCCGGCGAGCTCCTCGAGAATCGAGGACGCCGGCGTGATGGGATAGGCGCCGAGGAACAGCGGCAGGCCCGACAGCCGGGACGCGGCGATCAGCCCGTTCGCGAGCGCCGTGTTCCCGGTGATCTGGCGGTAGGTGCCCGGCGCGAGCGGCGCGGGCGCGACCTCGTACGAGACCGCGAAGTCCTCGGAGGTCTCCCCGTAGTTCCAGCCTGCGCGGAACGCCTTCGTGTTCGCCTCGACGATCTCGGGCCGCTTCGCGAACTTCTGCTCGATGAAGGCCAGCGTGCCGTCGACGGGCCGGTGGTAGAGCCACGACATCAGCCCGAGCGCGAAGAAGTTCTTCGAGCGCTCCGCCTCACGCGGGGTGATCCCCTCGATGCCCTTCAGCGCGCCGACGGTCATCGACGTCAACGCGACGTCGTGCACGTGGTAGTCGTCGAGCGAGCCGTCCTCGAGGGGGCTCTCGGCATAGCCGGCCTTCTGCAGCGTGCGATCGCCGAACGCGTCGGTGTTCACGATGATCGTGCCGCCCTTCGGGAGGTCGCCGAGGTTCGTCTTGAGCGCCGCGGGGTTCATCGCGACGAGGACGTCGGGCCGGTCGCCGGCGGTGAGGATGTCGTGGTCGGCGAAGTGGACCTGGAACCCGGAGACGCCGGGGAGCGACCCGGCCGGCGCGCGGATCTCCGCAGGGAAGTCGGGGAAGGTCGCGAGGTCGTTGCCTAGCGTCGCCGTCTCGCTCGTGAAGCGGTCGCCCGTGAGCTGCATCCCGTCGCCCGAGTCGCCCGCGAAGCGGATGATCACGCGCTCGAGCTGCTCGACCCTCTTCGTGGCCACTGCCTGCAGCGTAGCGCTCGTCCCCGGCCGGCGACCCCGAAGCCGGTCCGCTCACACCGGCCGACGGACGAGGCGGATGCCCCAGGCGGCGCCCGTGGCGAACAGCTCGTCCGGGTCGATCTCGCCCTCCCAGCCCAGGAAGTGCCGGCCTGGCTCGTCGGGCGTACAGCCCTCGACGGCGAGGCGCGTCGCCTGGGGCTGTTCGACGTCGCCCGCGGCAAGCTCCTCCCGCCGGCGCTCGGCCTCCTCGGCCGCGGGACCTTCTGCGTAGCCCTTCGCCATCCGGACAGTGTGCCGCCACCGTCGTGTCTCATGACGTTCCGTCCGCCGACGCGAACCTTCGCGGCGGTTGCGACCGCGAATGCGGGCGCCTTCAGGGGTCTGCCCCGCCGCAGGCGGGGATCGAGCGGCAGGAATCCGCGCAAGCGGATTCCTGCTTCGCGAGCAAGCCTACGTGCCGTACAGCTCGACGGCCTTCTGGAAGGCGCGGAAGCTCGCCTTCCGCTTGCCGTCGACGGTGGTGAGCCCGGACTGCCACCCGCCGAGACGCTCCTCGTCCGTGAGCAGGAACCAGAGGAAGACGTCCACGCGCGGGTTCCGGCGCGCCCAGGCGACCGCCTGGGTGAGGTACGTGGCCTGCTTGCGGAACGTGACGCCGAACACCTTGTCGGGCGGGTTGGTCTGGTAGCCGTACTCCGTCACCCAGACCCGCATTCGCCTGCCGTACAACCGGTCGATCTCCTTGACGAGCAGGTCGAAGTTCCCGAGCGTCACCGCAGTCGGCGGCTGGCCGCGCCTGCCGGGAGGCGGCTTGGTCGTCGGCGTCTCGGCCGGCGAGCCGTAGTACGGGTGGTGGGCGTACGCGTCGAACCCCTTCGCGCCACCCGCCTTCATCGCCCGGAGGAACGGCAGCGGCGAGACGGAGGGGCGGCTCGAGTTCGGGTTGTTGTTGCCGCGCGGGCCGGTCGCGCCGCACGCCACCTTCGAGCTCCGCTGGACGGACTTCACTCCCTGGACGATCGCGTTGCAGATCCTCGCGTAGTCGCGACCGGACTGAATCGCCCAGCCCGAGCCGACGCGGCGGTACTGCGGCTTGAGGAAGACCGGGTTGTTCGGCTCGTTCCACGCCATCCAGAGGCTGACCCGCGGCAGCGTCACGCCGTCGGCGTTGACGAACGTCCCGCTGTAGCGCTTCTGAGCCGCCGCCGCGAAGTTCCGCAGGTCCTGCGCTTTCGTCGGCGCGACGTTCCAGCCCCTCGCGGCGTTCGCCCACGGCGGCGTGCCGATGATCGAGAACACCGGCTCCATCCCGTTGACGACGGCGAAGCGCACGGTCCGGTCGTAGGTGTCCCAGTTGTAGGCGGGGTCGTTCGGATCGGTAGGGCGTCGCGGGCGCGCGGTCGCGACCTTGAGCGACGGGCCGGCCCACCAGAGGTTCACGCGGACGAGCTGGGCCTCGGTCTTCGCGAGCTGGGCGAACACGGCGTTCGGCTCGCCGTAGAGCACCATCCCGTCGTCGAAGATCCCGACCCTCAGGGAGCTGGACGCCGACGCGGTGGGGGCGAGACAGAGCGCGAGTCCGACCACCGCTGCGACGAGCGCCGCGGCGAGGCTACGCACGCGCGGGGTCTCCCTCGAGGGACGCCAGCGTGCGGCGGAGCCCTTCTTCCAGCGAGACCTCGGGCTCCCAGCCGAGCAGCTGGCGGGCGCGCGTGATGTCGGGCTGGCGGACCTGCGGGTCGTCGACGGGCAGTGCCTCGAAGACGATCGGGCTCGTCGAGCCCGTCGCCGCGATCACTGCCTCCGCAAGCTCGAGCAGGGACATCTCGGTCGGGTTTCCGATGTTGACCGGCATGTGCTCACCGGACTCGGCGAGCAGGATCAGACCGCGGATCAGATCGTCGACGTAGCAGAAGCTCCGGGTCTGCGACCCGTCTCCGAAGACCGTGAGCGGCTTCTCCTCGAGCGCCTGGCGGATGAACGTCGGAATCGCTCGGCCGTCGTGCGGCCGCATCCGGGCGCCGTAGGTGTTGAAGATCCGGACGATCGCCGTGTCGACGCCCTGCTGCCGGTGGTACGCCATGGTCAGCGCCTCCGCGTAGCGCTTCGCCTCGTCGTACACGCCGCGCGGACCGATCGGGTTCACGTGGCCCCAGTACGTCTCGGGCTGCGGGTGCACCTGCGGGTCCCCGTACACCTCGCTCGTCGAGGCGAGCAGGAACCGGGCGCGGTGCACCTTCGCCAGTCCGAGGGCGTTGTGCGTCCCGTACGAGCCGACCTTGAGCGTCTGCAGCGGGAGCCGCAGGTAGTCGATCGGGCTCGCGGGGCTGGCGAGGTGGTAGACGAAGTCGAGGCGCTCGGGGAGCTCGACGTGCTGCGTCAGGTCCTGCGGCAGGAAGGCGAACTCGTCGCTGCGGAGGTGCTCGACGTTCGCGAGGGAGCCCGTCTCCAGGTTGTCGAGGCAGACGACCCGATGACCCTTCTCGAGCAGCGCCTCGCAGAGGTGAGAGCCGAGAAACCCGGCGCCGCCGGTCACGAGGGAGGTCGGCATCGCGCGCGATCCTACCCGGCAGCGGCGCGACAAGAGGCCGAGCTTACGAAGTCCTCACGGGCCACCGAACCGAGGGATTGGAGCGCGTCGACAAGAGTGGTACGGTCGACCGGTCGTGTCCACGGGTCTCCGCCGCAGGGTCCCGCGCTCGCGCCGCGCCGCCGCGATCCTCTTGACGGCGGCCGTCGTGGGCGCCGCCGCTGTGTCGTCGACGCTCTCGGCGATCGCCGCTCCGCCCACAAAGGTTCCGATCTGCCACGCAACAAGTTCCCGAACAAATCCGTACGTGGCGGAGGAGCCGGCGATCGCGAACAACGGCGACCTCGCCGGCGGCCACCTGAACCACACGGGCCCGGTGTTCCCGGGGCCCGACTGGGGCGACATCATCAAGCCCTACGACTACGTCGACGAGAACGGCGAAGAGCAGAACTTCCCGGGATACAACTGGGACGAGGACGGGCAAGCGATCCACAACAACGGCTGCAACCCGCCGCCTCCTCCACCCGAAGCGCTGAGGCCGACGCTCGGGTGCGTCGAGATTCTGGGTGAAGGGCGGTTCCTGGCTCACTTCGGCTACATCAACCCGAACGGGGGGACGATCACCCCGTCACCGGAGCAGAACTT
>DASSVY010000220.1:0-4560 GCA_035705535.1 Gaiella sp.
CACGCCCCTGGTCAGGATGTCCTCGCGGATCTCGTCCGCGACCGACCGCCACTTGTCCGCCAGCGCGTCGTCGCTCCGGATCGCGGCCAGCTTGGCAGCGCGGTCGAGGGCGACCCAGCCCATCAGCTTCGACGAGACGTAGTGCTGCGGCGCGCCGCGGGCCTCCCAGATCCCCTGGTCGGGGTTCTGCCAGACGTTGGACGCGCATTCGGCCTGCGCCTGCACGATCGGCCAGAGGCTGCGCGGCAGGCGCTCGCTCTTCTTCGTATGGAGGAAGATCGAGTCGAGCACCGCGCCGAAGACGTCGTTCTGCCGCTGGTCGAAGGCGCCGTTTCCGATCCGGACGGGCCGCGCCCCGGCGTAGCCGGAAAGGTGGTCGAGCGTCGACTCGGTCAGGTCGCGACGCCCGTCGATCCCGTACATGATCTGCAGCGCACCGTCATCGTTCGCCTCGAGGTCGGCGACGAACTGCATGAACTCGTCTGCCTCCCAGTCGAGGTTCAGCCAGTGGAGCGCCTGGAGCGTGAACGTCGTGTCGCGCATCCACGTGTAGCGGTAGTCCCAGTTCCGCTCGCCGCCCGGCGTCTCGGGCAGCGACGTCGTCAGCGCCGCCACGGTCGCCCCCGTCGGCATGTAGGTCAGCCCCTTGATCGCGAGCGCCGAGCGCTGGATCGGGTCGCGCCAGCGGTGGTCCGGGATCCGCGCACGGCCGAGCCAGCCGCGCCAGAAGCGCCTCGTCGCGGCGATCCTCGCGTACGCCTCGTCCTCGTCCTTCGGTGCCGTGAGCCCTTCGGCCCAGGTGAGGCAGCAGTAGGCGCGCTCGCCCTGCTCGAGCACGTGCCGGCCACGGACGCGGTTGCCCTCGATCCCGAGCAGGAGGTCCGAGCGGAGGCGGATCGGCACGGGAGCGCCGCTCGCGTCCGCGGTGTGCCGGTCGTCCCCGACGAGCGTCCATTCCGCCGGCGTGCGCCCGTAGTCGAAGACAGGCTCGCACACGAGCTCGACCTCGACGCGGCCCTCGACGCACTCCACCGTGCGGACGAGCATGTGGTCGCCGTCGTCGTCCGCCGGGGGTCGCGTGTGCGGGGTGACCTGGTCGTCGCCGGCGTACGGCCCCATCGTCAGCGCATCCCGCACCTCGATCCAGCCCTGAGGCGTCTTCCATGTCGTCAGGAGGACATTCGTCCCGGGTTCGTAAACGCGGGCGGACGGATGGTTGATCCCGTACGGCGCCAGGCGGAAGAATCCGGCCTGGCGGTCGAGCAGGCTGCCGAAGACGCTCGGCGAGTCGAACGAGGGCACGCAAAGCCAGTCGATCGCGCCGTCGGCGGCGACGAGTGCGCCGGTGTGGCAGTCCGAAAGGAACGCGTAGTCCGCGATCGGCGGGAACGGCGACGGCGCGGCCGCGCTCTGTACTGCTTCGGCGCCGGCAGAGCCTACGCCGCCAGGTTGCTTCACTTCATCGAGGTTGCTCACGCGTCGATCCAGGGCCCGTGCCAGCGGCCGTGGCCCTCGACGAGCGCGTCGGCCTCCTTCGGCCCCCACGTTCCCGGTGTGTAGAGGTGGACGGGCGGCGGCGCGTCGAGCAGGGGCTGCATCACGCGCCAGGTCTCCTCCACCCCGTCCTGGCGAGTGAAGCGCGTGCTGTCGCCGACCATCGCCGCGTGGAGCAGCACCTCGTACGGGGTCGGGCCCTCGCCGCCTTCCTCTGCGAACTCCATGTCGATGTCGACCCGCGAGGCGCCGCGGGCGTCCGCCCTGTGCGCGGCGACGATCAGGCGAATCCCGGTCGACGGGTCGAGCCTCACGACGATCTGGTTCG
Source organism: Gaiella sp. (assembly GCA_035705535.1). Lineage (GTDB taxonomy): Bacteria > Actinomycetota > Thermoleophilia > Gaiellales > Gaiellaceae > Gaiella. The sequence continues at coordinate 1,823 of DASSVY010000220.1, forward strand.
GCTCGGCCGCCGCGATCCCGAAGCCGAGGGCCGGTGGGTGCTTGAAAACGACCCTGACCTCGGTCTGCGTCGTCGGCAGGCACTTGCCCGTGCGGACGAAGAACGGGACGCCCGACCAGCGCCAGTTCTGGATCTCGAGCCGAAGCGCGGCATACGTCTCCGTGGAGGAGCCGTCGGCGACGCCGTCGATCGAGAGGTAGCCGTCGTACTGACCGCGCACGTACTGCGCGGGGTCGGCTTCGACGACCGAGCGGAAGAGCGTCACCTTGGCGTCCTTCAGCGTCTCCGGGTCACCCCGGGACGGTGCCTCCATCGCGGTCGCCGCGACGACCTGCATCAGGTGGTTGACTACGACGTCGCGCAGCGCACCGACCGGGTCGTAGAAGTGCCCCCGATCCTCGACCCCGAAGTCCTCGGCCATCGTGATCTGAACAGATGCGATGTGGTCGCGGTTCCACACGGGCTCGAACACGGTGTTCGCGAAGCGGAGGAAGAGGATCTCCTCGAGGCCCATCTTCCCGAGGTAGTGGTCGATCCGGAAGAGTTGCGACTCGTCGATGGACTGGTGCAGCTCGTCGGCGAGCGCGCGGGCCGACGCGAGGTCGTGGCCGAACGGCTTCTCCACGACGACACGTCCGTTCGCCGTCAGGCCGGCGGCGGCGAGCCCGGCGACGACCCGGCCGAAGAGGAACGGCGGGATCTCGAGGTAGAAGACCGGGCTCGACGCGTCGCCGATCGCTTCCTTGACGCGGCCGTACGTCGTGTCGTCGGCGAAGTCGCCCGCGACGTACGAGAAGCGCTTCGCGAGCCGCCCGAACACCACCTCGTCGAGCTGCTCCCCGGTACCCACGATCGAGTCCCGGGCGCGCTCGATCAGCTGGTCGAGCGACCAGTCGTCGACGGCGACACCGACGATCGGGCAGTCGAGCAGGCCGCGCGCCTCGAGGCGGTAGAGCGACCGGAAGGTCATCACCCGCGCGAGGTCGCCGGTGATGCCGAAGACGACGAGGACGTCCGCCTTGCCGGATGCGTCGGCCACGAACTCGAGGCTAACGTGTTCGGCGGGGACGCCGATCACCCACATCGGATGAACCGGCGTCGCCGCCGAGCGCGCGGGGCTCGAGGCCACGCTCAGCGACGGCGCTGGGACCGTCCGCGCGTCAGGGCTCGTCCGTCGTCACGGTGATGCGGCCGGCGCGCTGGTGCGTGAGCCCAGCGCCGGCCCACTCGACGACCGCGTTCGCGCGATCCTCGTTCGTCGGCAGGAGCGCGAGGTGCACGGTGCCCCAGGCGACCTGCGCCTTCAGCCCCTTCATCGTCCTGCCGCCGAGCATCTGCGCGACCGCGGCGCCGCGTCCGATCGTCGCCATCGTCCCCTTGTCGCGGTACTTGAAGGGCTTCGACTCCTTGCTCCGGAGGCGTCTGGCGATCGTCTCGCCGGCGTGCTCTCCGGACTGGAGCGCGACCGAGCCGAGCTGCGGAAGGGGGTGCTCCGTCCTCGCGTCCGTGATCGCGGCGATGTCGCCGACGGCGTACACCTCGGGATGGCCGGGGACGGCGAGGTCCGGCCCGACTCCGATCCGGTTACCTCGCTCCAGCTCCAGCCCGAGCGACTGCACCAGCTGGTTGCCCTGGAGGCCCGCGCCCCAGACGAGGGTGTGAGCGGGGATCTCCGTCCCCGACTCGAGCGTGACCCGTGTCGGCTTCACCGACGCGACGACCTCCCCCGTGATCACCTCGACGGTGCGCTTCCGCAGTGCTTCTTCGGTATAGGCGCGAAGGTTCGGCTTGAACATCGAGAAGATCTCCGGCCCCGCCTCGACGAGCACGACGCGCGCGCGCTCCTGCGAGAGGCTCGGGTAGTCCTTCTCGAAATCGCCACGGTAGAGCTCCGCGATCGCGCCGGCGCTCTCGACGCCCGTGGGGCCACCGCCGACGACGACGATGTTCAGGGCGCCGTCCTCGACCAGGCTCGGGTCCTTGTCGGCGGCCTCCCAGCGCTCGAGGACGTGCTCCTTGAGCCGAACGGCGTCGGTCAGCGTGTACATCGGGAAGGCGTGCTCCGCCGCGCCGTCGGTGCCGAAGAAGTTGACCTCCGCTCCGAACGCGAGGACGAGGTAGTCGTACGTGAGCGGCGCCATCTCCTCGAGCTGCACCTGGCGCGCGTCGAGGTCGATCGCCGTGACCGACGTCTTGTGAATCGTGACGTTGTCCTGATCGTGAACGAGGTCGCGGAGCGAGTGTCCCACCGCATTGGTCTCGAGCAGCCCCGTCGCGAGCTGGTACAGCAGCGGCTGGAACGTGTGGTAGTCGTGCCGGTCGATCAGCACGACGTCGGCGTCGGCCTTCTCGAGCTTCATCACGGCGCCGACACCGGCGAAGCCGCCGCCGAGCACCACGACGCGCGGGCGCGCCGACGCGTCGCGCGAGCCGGCCACTACGCCCGTTCTCCCCTCGTCCTGGATCCGGTGCGCGCGCCGGCCATACGCGCTTTATGGCAGCCGCGCGCCGAGCCTTCATCGTCCGGAGGGGGTGATGTCCCCTCCGGCGCGCAGGTCATGCAGCGTGGTCGTCGTTCTCGAGCGCCTCCAGCGCGTCGCCCACGTCGTAGCCGAGCGCAAGGCCGAGGTTCGGCGCCGCCGAGACGACGCGTGGGACCCCCACGATCGGTAGGACGGCGACCAGGGCGCCGACGAGCTCCTCGCGCGTGACGCCGACCTCGAGCGCCGCCTCCGCGA
>DASSVY010000221.1:0-4542 GCA_035705535.1 Gaiella sp.
CCCTGACCGGCTCCGTCGAGCCTACGCCGGCTGGGTCGCCTCCGTCGAGCCTACCGCTCATGCCGCCTCCCGCCGGATCCGCGCGAGGATCCCGTTGACGAGCCGCGCCGCGTCCTCGGTCGCGTACCGCTTCGCGAGGACGACCGCCTCGTTGATCGCGACCTCCGCCGGCACCTCTCCCTCCTCGAGCTCGTGCACCCCGATCCGCAGGATGTTGCGCTCGAGCGTACCCAGCCGGTCGGCGGGCCAGTCGGCGGAAGCGGCCGAGATGCGCGTGTCGAGTGACGGCGCGTGCGCCGCGACGTCTCGGGCGAGCGTCGACGCGAACTCGTCCGGCGAGCCTTCGAAGAGGCTCTCGAGCGGGAGGCCCGTGAGGTCCCATTGATAGAGCAGGAAGAGCGCCTGACGACGCGCCTGCCGCCTACTCACCGGTGTCGTCCCGGTCATGCCGGGCGCAGCGACGGCAGGTGCCGCTCCATCTCGTCAAGGTAGCCGGTCGAGTAGTCGCCGGCGGCGAAGCCCTCGGAGCGGAGCACGTCGAGCGCGAGCTCGCGGGTCGTCGGGATCCCGTCCACCTCGAGCTCCCCGAGCGCGCGGATCGCCCGCGCGATCGCGGCGGGCCGGTCGTCGTCGGAGACGATCACCTTCGCGATCAGCGAGTCGTAGAACGGCGGGATCTCGAGGCCGTCCTCGATCGCGGTGTCGACCCTGACGCCCGGGCCGAGCGGCGGCCGGAACCGCCGCACGAGCCCCGGGGACGGCGCGAACCCTCTCGCGGGGTCTTCGGCGTTGATCCGGATCTCGATCGCGTGGCCTCTGCGCTCGGCACGGCCGGTGCGCGCGAGCCGCTCCCCGGCCGCGATGCGCAGCTGCTCACGTACGAGATCGATCCCCGTGACCAGCTCGGTGACGGGATGCTCGACCTGGAGCCGGCAGTTGACCTCGATGAAGTACGGCCCGCCGTCCGGACCGAGCAGGAACTCGAAGGTCCCCGCGCCGAGATAGCCGACCGAGGCGCACGCGCGGGCGACCGAGGCCTCGAGCTCGTCGCGGGTCTCCGGGCTGATCGCCGCCGACGGGGATTCCTCGACGAGCTTCTGGTGGCGGCGCTGGATCGAGCACTCCCGCTCGCCGAGCGTGAGTACGCCGCCCTCTGCGTCGCACAGCACCTGGACCTCGACGTGCCGGGCCGGCGTCACGACCTTCTCGAGGTAGAGCGAGCCGTCTCCGAACGCCGCGTCGGCCTCTGCCGAGGCCGCGGCGTAGGCCTCCTCGAGCTGCTCGGGCCCCTCGACGCGCCGCATGCCGCGACCGCCGCCACCCGCGGTGGCCTTCAGCAGGACGGGGAAGCCGATCTCCCCTGCCGCCGATCGCACCTCGGCGAGGCTGGCAGGCCCATCCGTCCCCGGGACGAGCGGGACGGCCGCGGCGCGCATCTCCTCCTTCGCCGCCGCCTTGTCGCCGAGCCGCTCCATCACCTCCGGGGTCGGGCCGACGAAGACGAGGTCGCTCTCTGCGCACGCGCGCGCGAAGGCGGGATTCTCGGAGAGGAAGCCGTAGCCGGGGTGGATCGCCTCGCACCCCGTCGTCTCGGCCGCCGCGATCAGGTTCGGGATCCGGAGGTAGCTCTCGCCGGCGGCAGGCGGGCCGATGCAGACGGCCTGATCGGCCAACGTGACGTGGAGCGCCTCGCTGTCCGCGGTCGAGTAGACCGCGACCGCCTCGATCCCGAGCTCGTGGAGCGCCCGGATCACCCGGACCGCGATCTCGCCCCGGTTCGCGACGAGGACTCGGGAGAACATCGGCACTACTAGAGAGTCGGCGGCGTGGCGATCGGCTCGAGCTCGAACAGAAGCGTCCCGAACTCGACCGGCTGCCCGTTGTCCGCGTGGATCGAGCGAACGCGCCCGTCGGCGTCCGCCTTGAGCTCGTTGAAGAGCTTCATCGCCTCGAGCACGCACAGCGTCTGCCCGGCCGCGACGACGTCGCCGATCTCGACGAACGGCGGCGCCCCCGGCTGCGACGCGCGGTAGAAGACCCCGACCATCGGCGACTCGACCCGGATCGTCCCGGCTTCGGCGAGCTGCACCGCGACCTCCGGAGCCGAGGCGATCGCGAGGTCGGCCGGGATCAGCGTTGGTCCCGGCTCGTCCGCCCGGCGCACCGAGACGCGCATCCCCTCGTCCTCGATCTCGATCTCGCCGACGCCCGACTCCTGGACGATGCGGACGAGCTCCCGGATCCGCTCGGCGCGCTCGATGTCGACATCGCCCACCAGGAGCGACGCCTCGCGCGAGTGGCGCTGGCGGATCGAGCGGAGGAGCCCCTCGGTTTCGTTGCCGTACATCGCGAGGAGCACGAGATCCTCCTCGGAGGAGGCGAGGCCGTCCGCCGCCTCGCGCACGTCCTCCGCGCTCGGCGGGTCGTCGTCGAGCGAGGGGCTGTCGGCTGCGAGGAGCTCGACCGCGCGGCGGATCCCGGGCTCGATCGGCGCGGGCGGCGTGCCATAGGCGCCGGTGACGAGCTGCCGGAACTCGTCGAGCACGGTGCCGTAGCGCCGCGCCGAGAGGACGTTGAGCAGCGCCTGCGAGCCGAGGATCTGGCCGATCGGCGCCGCGAGTGGCGGCCAGCCGGCCTCCTCGCGGATCCGCACGACCTCGATCAGCGCGTCGAGCAGGCGGTCGCCGGCCGCGTGTGCGCGAAGGTGGACGTCGAGGGCGGCGACCAGCCCGGCCGGGAGGTCGTACTCCGCAGCGCGGACCGCGATCCGCGGCGCCAGAGGCGCGAGCGGCTCGTCGCCGATGTGGTCGTCGACGACGTCGGACGCCTCCCAGAGGCGCTGGACGTCGACCCCGGTGTCGCGGCCGAGCCCGTGCAGGGCCTCGACCAGCGACTCGCCGGCGATCCGGTGGAGCGCGAGGGCGAGCGGGTACACCGCGGTCGCGACGAGGTCGGCGCCGACACGCGTCGCGACGAGCGCGTTCGCGAGCGCCGTGCCGGCGGCGGCCTGGACGTAGAGCCCGACCGGCAGGCCGCTCGCCTCCGCGAGCCGCTCGACCAGCTCCTGCGTGATATGCGGGAGCAGCGCGCCGGTGGGGTCGTTCAGCAGGACCCGCGCCGCGCCGAGCTCGTGGAGGCGCTTCGCCTGCTCGACGAGCGCATCCGACTCCCCGGTGCGCCCGGGGCTGTAGACGAGCCCGACGTGCAGCTGGCGGTTCGCGCCGACGATGGCCTCGCCCGCCTCGCGGAGATTGGACACGTCGTTGAGCGGGTCGTGGAGCCGGAAGACGTCGATTCCATTCTCGGCCGCGCACGCGACGAAGCGGCGGACGATGTCGGTCGAGACGGGCTTGGAGCCGACGAGGAACCGGCCCCGCAGCGCGATGCCGAGCGGCGTCGTCGTGCGCGCGTCGATCGCGCGGATGCGCTCCCACGGGCTCTCGACGCCCCGGCGCACCGACGCGTCGAAGACCCCGCCGCCCGAGACCTCCAGGCACGCGAAGCCCGCGCGGTCGAGGATCTGCGCGATGCGGAGGACTTCCCCCGTCGGGATCCGGCCTGCCAGCGGCTCCTGAGAGAGCAGCCGCACCGTGGTGTCGACCAGCTGTGGCACGACGCCGGACTGTACCGCGCGCGTAGGCGGCCTGAGCTCAGGCTCTCCTGGCGTCCAGGGGCGTCGCTCCCGGCGCCCGGCCGGAGGGGATAGTGCACTGCACAGACCCGGAGAGTCGGGTGTCGGGAGCGGCGTCAGCCGACCGCGGAGGGCGGCTCCGCCGCCCGGGAGCGGCCGGCGGCCTGGGCGTCAGGCGCGGGAGATGTACCGCGCTTCGCGGGGATCGACCTTGATGCGCTCCCCGATGTTCACGAAGAGGGGCACCTGGACGACTGCGCCCGTCTCGAGCGTCGCGGGCTTCGTCACGTTGGAGACCGTGTCGCCCTTCACGCCGGGCTCGGTGTCCGCCACCGCGAGCTCGACCGACGCCGGCATCTGGAGCCCCGACGGCTTGCCGTTCACCTGCAGGATCTGGACGGTCGACGACGGGAGCATGTAGGCGAGCTCGCCTGCGATGTCACCGCGCGGCAAACCGAACTGCTCGTAGGTCTCCTCGTCCATGAAGTGCGCCTCGGTGCCGTCGTCGTAGAGGAACTGCACGCTCTTCACCTCGGTGTGCACCCGCGGGAACTTCTCGCCCGCGCGGAACGTGTCGTCCACGACCGCGCCGGTCTCGAGGTTCTTCAGCTTCGTCCGGACGAAGGCGCCGCCCTTGCCGGGCTTCACGTGCTGGAACTCGACGATCCGCCAGACCGCCCCGCGATGCTCGATGTGCATCCCGTTCCGGAACTGGTTCGTGTTGACGATCTCGGCCATGACGCGGGCCAGCGTACCTACCTACCGGACCTGGACCGGCTCCTTCGTGACCGTCGTCAGACGCTCGCAGCCGCTCTCGGTCACGACGACCATGTCCTCGATCCGGACGCCGAACTCTCCGGGCTGATAGAGGCCCGGCTCGACGGTCACGACGTTCCCCGCAACGAGCACCG
>DASSVY010000222.1:0-6351 GCA_035705535.1 Gaiella sp.
CGTGTCGCTGACGATCCTGCTGCTCGCCGTCTATGTCGGGAGCACGATCGGCCTCGGTGTGGTGGCGGGCGGAGGATCCGAGTGGGTGACGGCCGTCGCGACGCTTGCGGTCGCGCTGGCATTCCGGCCGCTCCGGGCGCGGATCCAGGATCTGGTCGACCGGCGATACGCACGGGCGCGCTACCAGGGCGTGCGGCGCGTGCGCGCGTTCGAGGACGACGTTCGGGACGGTCGCCGTGCGCCCGAGGAGATCGGCTCGGTGCTGCGCGAGGCGCTCGGTGACCCCGCCGCAGAGGTGCGGTTCTGGCTGCCCGAGACGGCCGCCTACGCGGACGCCTCCGGGAACGTCGAAGCGCGGCCGGCGGATGGCCGGGTGAAGACCGAGGTCGCGCGCGACGGTGCTCCCGTCGCCGTTCTGCTCCACGATCCGTCGCTGCTCGACCGGCCCGATCTCCTGAACGGCGTGCTCGGCGCCGCCGCGCTGTCCGTCGAGATGGCGCGTCTGCGGGTCGAGCTGCGTCTGCAGCTCGCCGAGGTCGAGGCCTCGCGGACGCGGATCGTGGAGGCAGGGTACGAAGAGCGACGCCGACTCGAGCGCGATCTCCACGACGGAGCGCAGCAGCGACTCGTCTCGCTGGGCGTCCAGATCAGACGACTGCAGCGCACGCTGCCGCGCGACGCCGCCATCCTGCGACCCGCGTTCGATCAGATCGTGGACGAGGTCGGTGCGGCGATCGGGGACCTGCGCCAGATCGCGGCGGGAGTGCGCCCCGCGAGACTCGACGACGGGCTCGCTGCGGCGCTGCGAGACCTCGCACGCACCTCACCCGTGCCCGTGGACGTCAGCGTGCTGGAGGACCGGGTTCCGGCGAGCGTGGAGGCGGCGGCCTACTTCGTCGCGTGCGAGGCGCTCACGAACGCGGTCAAGCACGGGGGCGCATCGAAGGTCGCCGTCCGAGCCGTTCGCGCGAACGGCTCTCTCCGCGTGAGCATCGCCGACGACGGCCTCGGCGGAGCAGTCGTGCGCCGCGGGTCGGGCCTTGCCGGCCTCCAGGACAGGGTGGCCGCCCACGGCGGCACGTTGCACGTCGTGAGCCCGAAGGGCGGGGGCACGCGCGTCGAGGCGGCGATTCCGTGCGAATCGTGATCGCCGAGGACACCGTCCTCCTGCGCGAGGGTGTCGCCGGCCTCCTCGAGGATGCAGGTCATGCGGTCGTGGCGCGCGTCGGCGACGCCGAAATGCTCCTCGCCGTGGTCGCCGAGCACGATCCCGATCTCGCCATCGTGGACGTACGCATGCCGCCCACGTACGAAGACGAGGGGATGCTCGCGGCCGTCGAGATCCGCAAGCGCCATCCCGCGACGGCCGTACTCGTTCTCTCGCAGCACGTCGAGAGCCGCCACGCGGTCGAGCTCGTCGGCTCGGGCGGCGGCTTCGGCTATCTGCTCAAGGATCGAATCCTCGACGTGGACGAGTTCCTCGAAGCCGCCGAGAGAGTCTGCCGCGGCGGCTCGGCGCTCGACCCGGAGGTCGTCAAGCAGTTGCTCACGCCACCACAGGAAGGCGACGCTCTGGCCGTACTCACGCCGCGCGAGCGCGAGGTGCTCGGCCTGATGGCCGAGGGCAAGACGAACGCGGGGATCGCGAAGAAGCTCTGGCTGACGGAGAAGACGGTGGAGACGCACGTCAGCTCGATTCTCGGCAAGCTCGACCTCCCGCCCGACGCCGACACCCACCGTCGCGTGCTGGCCGTCGTTACCTTCCTGCGCCGCGCCGCTCCGGCGTAGACAGCATCGCGAGGGGGCGTGCTCGACGCGGCAGCCCGCCAGGCGTGCGCGACGGCATTGTGCCGACTCTGTGCCAATCGGCATACCAACCCTTTCGTCCGTGCTGACAACACGGTATCCAGAAGCGGGTCAGCAACCCCTTTCCCGATTGGAGCCCCACATGCCTCGAGTTCTCGTGCTTTTCGTCTTCGCCGCGCTCGCCGCGCTCGGCGTCACCGGTGCGAGCGGCGCTTCGCCAGACGTCGTGATCGGCCAGGTCTACGCAGGTGGCGGCAACGCCGGTGCGCCCTACTCGAACGACTTCGTCGAGCTCTTCAACCGGGGCTCGACGTCCGTCGACGTCGGTGGTTGGACGATCCAGTACGCCTCGGCGGCCGGGGCGAGCTGGCAGGCGACGACGCTGACCGGCTCGATCGCCCCCGGCCGGCACTACCTCGTCCAGCTCGCCTCCGGCGCCGTCGGCGGTGCGTTGCCGACGCCTGACGCAACCGGCACGACCAACCTCGCGGTCTCGGGTGGGAAGGTCGCCGTAGTCCGGAGCTCGGCGCTCCTCACGTGCGGCGCCTCCGCCGGCAGTTGCGCAGGTACGCCGTCGCTGGCCGATCTGGTCGGCTACGGCGGCGCGTCGGACTACGAGGGAAGCGCGGCCGCGGGCACGATCGACAACACGACGGCGGCGACCCGCGCGGCCGGCGGTTGCACCGACACCGACGACAACGAGGCGGACTTCGCCGCGGCGGCGCCGACGCCGAGAAACACGTCGAGCGCGGCGAACACGTGCGGCACCACGCCGCCGCCGAGCGGAGGCGTCTCGGCGGGCGCAACGGTCGACGTCGACGTCCAGAGCGTGCTCTCGATCGCCCTCGAGCGCCAGAGCGTCAGCTTCGGGAACGCGACGACAGGGAGCACTCCGACGCCGGTCTCCGAGAAGGTGACCGTGGCCAGCAACGCCACCGCCGGCTATTCGCTCACCGTGCATCGCGCGGCGTTCGCTCCAGCCGATCTGCCGCTCGGGATCGCGGGCACTGCCCCGACGGGAGGTCAGATCGGCGGTGCGCTCGCCGGCGGCGCGATGGCCGCGGTGCCGATCGCCCCGGCCGCCGACCTCCTCGTCGGCACGACGTCGGCGGCCAGCGGCGGCGCCGGGGACGTGTGGAACACGCGTCTCGGCTTCGCGTCGCCGCTCCCGTCGGTTCCCGCAGGCCGGTACACGACCACCGTCACGTTCACCGTGATCGGCCGGTGAGACCTCTCGCGGCTGGTCTGGCCGCTCTCGCGCTCGCGTCCGCCTCGGCGGGCGCGAGCGCCTCGCGGCCGATGCTCGCCCTGACGGCGACCCCGGCACGTGTCGCGCTCGCAGGCTCGGGGATTGCGACGGTTCGCGTGATGAACCCGGGCCTCGCGCCGCTTTCCGTCGACGTGGCGCGGGCCGGTTTCTCGCTCGACCGTCGTGGTCGCCCGAAGATCGGCCGGCGTGGGGGACTGCGCGCCGCGACGGCATGGCTCGCCGTGCGGCCGCGTCGGTTCGTGCTGCGACCGGGCGCAACCAGGCTCTTGACCGTCCGGTCACGCGTCCCCCGGCGCGCCGAGCCGGGAGACCACGACGCGCTCGTGCTGCTCACCACGCGTCGACCGAGCAGCGCGGCGGTCGCGGTGCGCATGCGGATCGGCGTCGTGGTCGTCGTTCGCGCACCCGGGCGCGTCGTCCGCCGCCTCGCGCTGCGCCGGATGCACGTGCGACGGCGACGGCGTGTCCGCGTCGTGGAGCTCCTCGTTGCGAACCGCGGCAACGTGACGGAGGAACTCGAGCGCGGTCGCATCCGCGTCGAGCTGCGCCACGGGCGCTTCCGGGCGAGGCTCCGAAGCGAGTCCCTCGAGCTCAGGCCACGAACGAGCGGAGTCGTGCAACTCCGCTACGGAGGTCGTCTCAGAGGTCGGGTCACGGCGCGGGCCTGGATCGTCGGACCGCCGGATACCAGTCCGGTCGCGCGAACGTTTCGGATCCGGTTGTAGTACACCGGCTCTGAGCCGCCCAGGCCTCACCAGGCGGAGCTGTGGCGTGTCCTCGAGGGGGTCAGGACGGATCGTCGTACACGTCTCGCGCGATCCGTTCGACGAGTTCCCTCGCCTGCGCCTCCTCCGGCGTCTCGTCCAGAGGTGCTGCATCCGTCTGCTCGGTCCCGGCCTCGTCCTCGCCCGCCGACGCGGCCTCGTGGCGGACGGCGTTGACCGAGTCGATGAGCAGCCGCCCGGCTTCCGCCGCATCGATCACGCCACGCTCGAACCGATCGACGATCTCACGCTCCTCCGGCGAGAGCCGATCCGTGCGAGTGGACTTGAACTTCATGTGTCGACCCTAAGCCGAAAACCGTCCTTCCGCGACCGCCTGGCCGCGACCACCGCGCCTCCGCACAGGTCGGGCAGAGACAGCTCGGCGATGCGCCCGGCAGGAATCGAACCTGCGACCTCGCGCTCCGGAGGCGCGCGCTCTATCCCCTGAGCTACGGGCGCGGGGAGGAGTCAGTGTAGTGGACGTCAGCGGGCTCTCCCGCCGTGGACGCCGGAGGCCGGCTTGTCGGCCGAGAGGCCAAGTGCGGTGTGCGGGGCATGCGACGTGGACGCGGGGGCTCGCGGGGGAACCATGGGTCCTCTGCGCAAGACCTCGCGGTTCGGAGGCGCGCGCTCTCTCCCCTGAGTTAGGGCGCAGGGAGGGATCGGTGTAGACGAGCTCTCTCCCCGACTCCGCGCGGTCTCCGCAGTAGGCTCGCACCCGATGGAGGTGCGCGCCGAGATCGTCCGGCTCCAACTCGCGGAGACGTTCGTGATCAGCCGTGAGTCGCAGGATTGGGCGGACGTCGTGCAGGTGACCCTGACCCATGACGGCATCGTCGGGCGGGGAGAGGCGGCGCCGATCGGCCGGTACCACGAGACCGCGGCGTCCGCGCTGGCGTTCGTCGAACACCACGGCGCGCTGATCGGCGACGACCCGTTCGCGCTCGAGGAGGTCGGTGCCCGTCTCGCGGAGATCCCGGACGAGCAGGCGGGGAAGGCGGCGTTCGACGCCGCGCTCCACGACCTGCAGGGAAAGCTTCTCGGCGTCCCCGTCACGCGGCTCCTCGGCCTTCCCCGAGAAGGCCCGCCGACGTCGTGGACGGTCTGGCTCGGCGACCCGGACGACATGGCGCGGCGCGCCGAGTCGGCATCGGCGCGATTCCACCGCCTGAAGCTGAAGCTCGGCGGAGGAGACGGTCTGGACGTCGAGCGCGTGCGCGCGGTCAGGCAGGTGACCGACCGCCCGCTCCAGGTGGACGTGAACGAGTGGTGGTCGCTCGACGAAGCGCTCGAGGCGTGCGTCGAGCTCGCGACGCTCGGGGTCGAGTATGTCGAGCAGCCGCTCCGGCAGGGCTCCGACGACGGTTTCGAGCTGCGCCGCAGGAGTCCCCTGCCGATCTACGTCGACGAGGACTGTCACACCCTTGCGGACGTCGCCGTCTGCGCCGAGATCGCGCACGGCATCACGATCAAGCTCGCCAAGTCCGGTGGGATCCGCGAGGCGATCAGGATGGCCCACGCGGCGCGCGCTCTCGGTCTCGGCGTGATGCTCGGGTGCATGATCGAGTCGGGGCTGGGGATCGCGGCCGGGTGCGCGATCGCCCCGCTCTGCGACCACGTCGATCTCGACGGCAACCTGCTGCTCGCCCACGACCCGGCGCCGGGGCCCGTGTTCCGGAACGGTGTGCAGCTGCCGTCGGAGGGGGTCGGGCTTGGCTGCGTGTGAGCCGACCCTGATTCTCGCCGAGGGCTTCTCGGCGGACACGCACTACGGCAAGACGATGCGCGGCATCCTGCGCTACCGGCGCAAGGACGTCGTCGCGATCCTGGATTCCGGACGCGCGGGGGAGACCGAGGAGGGACTCCCGATCGTCGCCGACGTCGCCTCGGCGCTCGCCCATCGTCCTCGTGTCGCGCTCGTCGGCGTCGCGACTCAGGGCGGCCGATTCCCCCCGGCCTGGCGCGCGATCCTCGCCGACTGCATCACGAACGGGCTTTCGATCGAGAACGGCCTTCACCAGATGCTGGCCGACGACGAGGAGCTTCGACCGCTCGCCGACCGTCACGGTGTCGAGCTTCGCGACCTGCGTCGTCCTCCCGAGGGGCTCGACTGCCCGACCGGCGAGAACCTCGAGGTTCCGGCGAGGATCGTCCTGACCGTCGGCTCGGACTGCGCGATCGGGAAGATGACCGTTGCGCTCGAGCTCGACCGCGAGGCGCGGGCGCGGGGCATCGCCTCGATGTTCGTGCCGACCGGGCAGACCGGGATCGCGATCGCCGGGTGGGGCATCTCGGTGGATGCCGTGGTCGCCGACTTCCTCGCGGGCGCTGCGGAGCGACTCGTCGTCGAAGGCGGCCGGCGCGGCGGAGACCTACTGTGGGTCGAGGGTCAGGGCTCGATCGTCCATCCGGCTTACTCGGGCGTGACGCTCGGGCTCTTCCACGGCAGCGCGCCGCACGCCCTCGTCCTGTGCCACGTGCCTGGACAGGAGTTCGTGAACGACGAGCCGC
>DASSVY010000223.1:0-2935 GCA_035705535.1 Gaiella sp.
CTGCGCGCCCTCGACGGCGTCGACGTCCAGGTTGCGATCGGGCCGGGCACGCGCATCCGGCTGAACGGGCGCCCGGCGCGCCTGGCCGACATCCGGCCGGGCTTCGTCGCCGAGACCGTCCGCCGCGGCGCCCGCCCCGCCCTCCGCCTGCGGGCCTTCGGTCGGGTTGCGCCGGTGACGGAGCAGGGCCGGATCCTGGCGGTGCGGGACACCGCGCTCGTTCTGCGGATCGCGGCAGGACGCGTGCGGATTCCCCTCGCCGCCACGACGGTCGTGCGCCGCCAGGGCAGGCTCGTCGCGCTGCGCAACCTGCGGGTCGGGATGCGGGTCGGGGTCACGCGCGCGGACGACGGGTCGGCTGCCGTGGTCCGCGTCCTCAGGGCGGGGGCCTAGTGCCGTCGGGTGGGACGATCCTGCTCGTCGAGGACGAGGAGGACATCGCGTCACTCGTCCGGGCGTACCTGGAGCGCGACGGGTTCCGCGTCGTCTGGGCGACCCGCGGCACCGAAGGTCTGGCGGAGCTCGAGCGCCACGACGTGCGACTCGCAATCCTCGACCTCCAGCTGCCCGATGCCGACGGCTTCGACGTCTGCCGCGCGATCCGCTCCACGTCGAGCCTGCCGGTCGTGATGCTCACGGCCCGCGACGAGGAGGTCGACCGCGTGACCGGCCTCGAGCTCGGCGCAGACGACTACGTCACCAAGCCGTTCTCGCCGCGCGAACTCGCGGCGCGCGTCCGCGCCGTGCTCCGCCGCGTGGAGCCCGACGGGACCGACGACCGGCTCGCAGCCGGTGATGTCGAGCTCGACCGCAGAGCCCGTACCGCGAGCGTCGCGGGCGCGGACGTCGAGCTGACGGGCCGCGAGTTCGACCTCCTCTGGCATCTCGCGGCGAGACCGGGAATCGTCCTGAGCCGGGCCCAGCTGCTCGATCGCGTATGGGGGCTCGAGTTCCCGGGAGGCACGCGCACCGTCGACGTCCACGTCGGCCAGCTCCGCAGGAAGCTCGGACGCCCCAGGCTGATCCGCACCGTGCGCGGAGCCGGGTACAAGGTCGTCCCGTGAATCTTCGCTCACGGCTGTTCCTCGGCATCGCATGCACGGTCCTCGTCTCGCTCGTCGTGACCGTGGTCGCCGGGGCGCTGCTCACCCGCCGCTCGCTCGAGGCGAATGCCCTCTCCGCCCTCGAGCGGCAGGTCGACCTCATCGCCGCGCAGAGGAGCGAGGACCCCGGCAAGGGCGTGGACGACCAGCTCGGCCGCTTCCTCGCAACGGACGAGCAGCGCCTTGCGATCCTGACGCCGGCGCAGGCCGACCTGCTCCTGCCCGACGCCGCCGCCGGGCGCCTGCGCCGCGAGCACCGCGCGAACGGCTCGGTCGAGGTCCGCGGAAAGCGCTTCCTGTTCGCCGCCAGGGAGAGCGCGGGCGAGGCGATCGTCCTCCTGCGGCCGGCGTCCAGCCAGCAAGCCGACTGGCGGCCGTTCGCGCTCGGGCTCGCCGCCGCAGGCCTCGTCGGCGCGCTGCTCGCGGCGGCGATCGCGTTCCTGCTCGCACGTGGGGTGGCGCGGCCGGTCGCCCGCGTCTCGACGGCGAGCCGCGCGCTCGCAGACGGCGAGACGCCGAGCCCCGTGCCCGTCGCCGGCCCGACGGAGCTCGCGACGCTCGCGTCGTCCTTCAACCACCTCGCCGACGAGCTGCGGCGAACCCAGGATGCCGAGCGCTCGTTCCTGCTCTCCGTGAGCCACGAGCTGAAGACGCCTCTGACCGCGATCCGCGGGCATGCCGAGGCCCTGCAGGACGGCGTCCTCGAGCCCGCGCCGACGGGCGTCGTGATCGAGCGCGAGGCGAGGCGCCTCGAACGGCTCGTCGGCGACCTCCTCGACCTCGCCCGGCTCCGCCGGCGCGCTTTCTCCGTTCGCGCCGAGCCCGTCGACCTCGAGGAGTCCGCGCTCGCGGCCTTCCAGCGGCACGAGTCGGCGGCAAAGGCGTTCGGCGTCGAGCTCCAGGTGCTCGCGGAGCCCGAGGCCGTCGCCGTCGGCGACGCCGATCGCCTGCTGCAGGCGCTGTCGAACCTCGTCGAGAACGCCCTCCGCTCGACCCCGCGCGGCGGCACCGTGCGGATCGTCGCCCGGCCGGGGCGGGTCGAGGTCGTCGACGACGGCCCGGGGATCGCGGCGGACGACCTCGCTCGCGCGTTCGAGCGGTTCTACCTCTACGACCGCTACGCCGGCGAGCGTCGGGTCGGGACGGGACTCGGTCTCGCGATCGTGCGCGAGCTGGTCGAGGCGATGGGCGGCTCGACCGAGGTACGGAGCGAGCCCGGCGCCGGCGCGACGTTCTCCGTCGTGCTGCCGCTAGCAGCGGGTGCGCGGATCGGGCACGACGACCGTCCTGCCTTCGTCCGCGTGGCGCGGTCCGGCTCCGACTAGGCTCATCCGATGGAGGTCGAGCTCGTGATCGCGGACGACGCCGAGGGCGCCGCGCGCCGGTCTGCCGAGCTGCTGGCGGCGGCGGCAGGCCGCAAGGGGCACGTCGCGCTCTCGGGCGGCCACACGCCGCGCCGTGCGTACGAGCTGGCCGCCGAGCTCCGGCCGGACTGGGGCTCCGTGGACGTCTGGCTCGGCGACGAGCGCTGCGTCCCCCCCGAAGACGATCGCGCGAACGTCCGCCTCGTCCGCGAGTCCCTCGTCGCGCGCGCCGTCACGCCTCCGACGCTCCACCCCGTCGACACGTCGCTGCCTCCCGGCCGCGCCGCGGCTGCGTACCACGAGGCGCTCGACGGGGTCGTGCTCGACCTCGCGCTGCAGGGAATCGGGCCCGACGGCCACACGGCCTCGCTGTACCCCGACGAGCCGGCGCTCGACGAGACCGCCGCGCGAGCCGTCGCCGCGCCGGCCCGGCTCGAGCCGTGGGTCGACCGCGTGACGATGACGGTG
>DASSVY010000224.1:0-2571 GCA_035705535.1 Gaiella sp.
TAATCCAACGTGCGGTAATTGCGGATCGCGGCTTCGGTGTTTCCCCGATGTCCGCTGCGTTCGGGTTCCGGCGACGAAGTGTGAGGCGGGCGTAGGTTCCCGGCGCTAGCTTGTGCGCCCGATGGCTGAGACGCGGCGCATCCGGAGTGATGGCATCGGCCTCCACGTCGAGGTCGACGGCCCTGTGGATGAAACGCCGGTGTTGTTCCTGCACGGCGTCGGCTCGAGCGGCAGAACGTGGGAGTGGCTCCCCGATGAGATCGTTCGGGGCCGACAGATCATTCGCGTCGACCTCCGTGGTCACGGCCGCTCCGACCATGCGCCCGGGCGGTACGAGCTGGCGGGCTACGGCGCCGATGCAGTTTCCGTCCTGGCCGACCTCGCTCCGCGGCGGGCGGTCGTCGTTGGGAACTCGCTCGGCGGCGTTGTCGCGTGGTGGATCGTGCAGCACTATCCGGAGCTGGTCGTCGCGGCGCTGCTCGAGGATCCTCCGCTGTTCGCCGGCGAAACGCCCGAGCCGGATGCTCGAAGGTTCAGGGACGTCTTCCATGCCGTGAAGGCCGTGATCCTCGAGAGCCGGGAGCGTGGGTTGTCCGAGGAGCAGACGGCGCAGCACATCGGCACGATCCGCTGGGGGCCGCCGGGAACGCCGCCGCTCGGCGAGCTGCTCACGGAGGACGGGCTCGCGACGATGGCCTTCGGCTACACCCGGCTTGACATCGGAGTGATCGACGGTGCGATCGACGGCTCGACCCTCGCTGCGGCGCAGACGCAGTCGACCCTCTCTCGGCCGGTTGTCGTGATCGCCGCAGACGACGCGGTCGGCGCCGCGTTCACCATCGCCGATGAGCGGCGCCTTGCGAAGAGCCAGCCGAGCGTCGAGGTGCTCCGGATCGCGGGGAGCGGCCACCGGATCCACGACATGCAAGACCACCGCGCAGTCTTCGCCGACCACCTGCGCCGGTTCCTGGACGCGTTCGCCTGCTGCGTGAACGAAGTAGGCGGCTCGCCGTAGCGAGAAATACCTCTCAGAAACTGCGACCTGCGATGCTCGCGGCATGGCGGTCACGCGTGTCGCCGAGCGGCTCGCCGCGCTTCGTGAGCTCTGGGCCAATCCGGGGCTCCGGAGGGCGGAGCTCGCGTGGGGCGGT
This sequence comes from Gaiella sp., assembly GCA_035705535.1. Taxonomy (GTDB): domain Bacteria; phylum Actinomycetota; class Thermoleophilia; order Gaiellales; family Gaiellaceae; genus Gaiella. The sequence goes on from DASSVY010000224.1 coordinate 1,152, forward strand.
TTCCACACCGCCGAGTGGGCGTCGCTCGTCGCCCTGGCCGTCGTCGCGTTCGCTTCGGACGGCGCCGCCGCCGTCGGGGTCGTGTTGTTCGCCCGGATGGTGCCGAGCGCGTTCGTCGCGCCACTCGTCGCGGTCGCCGGCGATCGCGCGCCGCGTGAGCGGATCCTCCTGGTCGCTCACCTCGTGCGCACTGTGGCGTGCCTCGGGGCCGCGCTGGCACTGCTCCTCGACACGCAGGCGCTCGTGGTCTACATCTTCGCGGTGCTCGCCGCGGTGCCGCTCGCGGCGCACCGTCCGTGCCACCTCGCGCTCGCGCCGCTTCTTGCTCGGACGCCGCGCGAGCTGGCCGCGTCGAACGTCGCCGCGCTGACTTTCGAGTCGGCCGCGGTCCTCTGTGGGCCGGTGCTTGCTGCGAGCCTGCTCGCCGTCTCGGGCCCTGCTGCCGTCTTCGGTGCCTGCGCCGTGCTGTCGGCAGGCTCGTTCGTCCTGATCGGCGGCGTTCGACCGGCACGGGTCGAGCGCGTCGGTGTCGCCGCGAGCACGATCGCCCGGGAGCTTCGTGAGGGCGTCGCAGCGGTCGCGAGCAACCGGCCGGTCAGGCTCGTCGTGGGCCTGTTCGGATCGCAGGCGCTCGTCCGGGGCGTTCTCGGCGTTCTGCTCGTGGTGATCGCGATCGATCTCCTCGGCCTCGGCGAACCGGGTGTCGGAATCCTCACTGCCGCTTTCGGCGTGGGCGGGCTCATCGGGGCGGTGGCCGGCATCGGGCTCGTCGGGCGGGGCGGGCTCGGACGGCCGTTCCAGCTCGCGCTTGCCGGCTGGGGCCTGCCGCTGGCGCTGATCGGGCTCTGGCCGGACACTGTCGTCGCGGTTGTGTGCCTCGCGTTCTCGGGCTTCGCGAACAGTCTGCTCGACGTGTCCGGGTTCACGAGCATGCAGGAGCACACGGACGATCGAGTCATTGGTCGGGTGTTCGGACTGTTCGAGCTCGTCGTGATCGGAGCGGTCGCCCTCGGCTCGCTGCTCGGACCGCTCGGCATCGACCTGATCGGGACCAGGGGGACACTCGCCGCGGCCGGCGGGCTACTCGTCGCTCTCGCGTTGCTCTGCCACGCTCCACTCGGCAGGCTTGACGAGGGGACGAGCGTCCGCGGCGCGGACGTGGAGCTGTTGCAGCGAACGTCGATTTTCGGCCCATTGCCGTACGTGACCTTGCGGAGGCTGGCCGTCTCACTCGAGGAGCACCAGGCTCTCCAAGGGGAAGCGATCGTTACGCAGGGAGAGCCCGGGGAGCTCGTCTACGTGATCGCGGCCGGGCGTGTGCTCGTCAGCCGCGACGGACGTGAGATCCGCGAGCTTGGGCCCGGAGACGTCTTCGGTGAGCTCGCGCTGTTGCTCGACGTCCCACGTACGGCAACGGTGA
>DASSVY010000225.1:0-3866 GCA_035705535.1 Gaiella sp.
AGGTCGCCGCGCGCTAGAGCTCGCGCAGCAGAGCGAGGACGCCCTCGGTGCCCTCGACCCGAACGTCAGCCGCCGCGAGCAGCGCCGGCGGCGCCTCGGGGGAGTTGACGGCGACCCGCACGCCGAGCTCGAGCCCGTCGAGGCCGCCGAAGGCGTCGAGATCCGTGGTGTCGTCGCCGGCGTAGAGCGCGCGCGAGACGTTCGCGCGCTGCACGAGGGCGACGACCGCGGTCCCCTTGTGCGCCTCCACAGGCGGGCGCACCTCGAGCACCATCCGCCCCCAGCGGGGGACGAGGCCCTCGGCACGCGCCGCCTCCTCCACTCGAGAGAGGTAGGCGCGAGCCGCAGCCTCGTCGTCCGCCCGCCGGAAGTGGAACGAGACGCTGAGCGGCTTCCGCTCCGCGGGCCAGTCGACGCCCGCCGCGAACGCCGCGACGCGATCGGCCCACTCGGCCGCCTCCGGGGCGAGCTCCAGGCCGTGCTCGCCGACCACGGCGACGCCGGGGACACCCACGAGGCGCTCCACGTCGGCGCCGGCGCGGCCGCTCACGCACGCGACGAGCGCGTACCGCCCGGCCAGGCGTCCGAGCTCCTGCCGGGTCTCCTCGGGCACACGCACGTCTTCTGGCCGCTCGACGATGGGAGCGAGCGTGCCGTCGACGTCGAGGAGGATCGCGGCCCGCCGCGGCTCCGCCGCGAGCCGTGCGAGGAGGTCGCCGGGCATCCACGACCTAGGATACGGCGGACGCGCCGCGAACCCGGCCCTGGATGTTCGCGCGGCTCGCGCTCATCGGCCTGGTCGCAGGCGTCTTCTCCGCGGTGTTCGGCGTCGGCGGTGGGATCGTCGTGGTCCCCCTCCTCATCTCGCTCGTGGGGCTGCCGACCCACGCTGCGGCGGCGACGTCGCTCGGTGCGATCCTCGTCACCGCGACGGCCGGGGCGCTGCTCTACGCCTTTCGCGGCGACGTCCGCGTCGGCTACGCGCTGCTCGTCGGCATTCCCGCCGTGGCGGGTGCGCTCGCCGGCACGCATCTCCAGCAGAGGCTCTCGGGGCGCGCGCTGACACTCGCCTTCTCGGCGCTGCTCGCGGTGATCGGCGTCCGCCTGATCCTGTGAGCGGCTGGGCGATTCCAGCGGCGATCTGCCTCGGCCTTACCGCCGGCGTCCTCTCGGGCGTGTTCGGCGTCGGAGGGGGAATCCTCTTCGTGCCGACCCTCCTGCTGCTCGGGCTGGGCCAGGTCGAGGCCGCCGCCACCTCGCTCCTCGCGGTCGTCCCGACCGCGGCGACCGGGGCGCTCCGCCAGCGGGCCTACGGCAATCTCCGCCTCCGCGCCGCGCTCGTGATCGGCGCCGTCTCGATCGTCGGCGCCGAGCTCGGCGTGCAGATCGCGACGCGGCTCGACGAGGACGTCATCCGACGCGCTTTCGGCGTGCTGCTCGTCGTCGTGGCCGCGCGGCTCGCCGTCTCGGTCGCACGGGAGCCGCGACGGTACCCTGACGTGTCGTGACGAGCGCCCGCGCATCGCTCGTGTTCGCTCTCGCGCTCGGCGTGATCGTCGCCGGGGTGGCGGGCGCCGCGCCGTCGGATCCGGCGGCCACGGCGACGGGAGCGACCGCCCTCGTCGCCTCGGTGACGCTGCCGGGCGTGCCGGCCAGCGCGACGAGCCAGCTGGAAGCGCCCCCCACGGCGAGCGCCGGCGGCCCGTTCTCGTACCCGGAGGACGGCTCGGCGTTGCGCATCGGAGCGTCGACGGCAAGCGTGACCGCCCAGGCGGGGACGTCCTCGTCGGCCGAGGGCAGCATTCGCGCGCTCGCCGTATCGGTGCTCGGCGGCGAGATCACCGCGGAGTCGGTCTCGATCCGCGCGAGCGCGGCCGCCGGAACCGCGGGCGCGACCGGCGACGTCGGCTCCTCGCAGATCACGGGCCTCGTCGTGCTGGGCCAACCGGTCGCAGCCAGTGCGAACCTCCAGATGCCGCTCGCCGACTGGGGCACGCTCGAGGCGCTCGGCGGGACGACCTCGACGTCCGCGGCCAAGCCGCGCTCGGCGGCGAGCTCCGTCACGGGGCTCCGGGTGCGCCTGATCGCCGACCACAACGGGCTTCCGGCGGGCTCCGAGCTCGTGGTCGGCGTCGCGACCGCGAACGCCCTCGCCGTCCCCGCCCCGACGACACCCGCGACTCCGACGCCGACCGGGCCGTCGAAGCCGGGCGGGCTCGGCGCGGGCTTTCCCGGCGGTCCGTCGGTCGCGCCAAGGGCTCCCGTGCGTCCCGCGCCGCCCTCCGCTCCGCGCGAGCCCGGCCACTCGATTCCGGGCGCGCCGCCGGAGCTCGTTCAGCCCGCGCCCGAGGTGACGGCGCGCCTCAGCCAGGGCGGCTACGTGTTCCCGCTCTTCGGGCCGGCCGCATTCGGCGACACGTTCGGCGCGTTCCGTGGCGACGTCGCCGGCAAGTGGCACCACGGCGAGGACCTCGTCGCGCCGGTCGGCACGCCGGTCCTCGCCGTTGCCGACGGCACGCTGTTCTCGGTGGGCTGGAACGACATCGGCGGGTGGCGGCTCTGGCTCCGCGACACGGCCGGCAACGAGTTCTACTACGCCCACTTGAGCGCGTACTCGCCCCTCGCCGTCAACGGCAAGACTGTGAAGGCGGGTGACGTCCTCGGGTTCGTCGGGTCGTCCGGCGACGCGGACGGGGGCGTCTCGCACCTCCACTTCGAGATCCACCCCGTCGACCTGATCCATCTCGGCTACGACGGCGTCGTGGCGCCGTACCCGTTCCTGGTCGCCTGGCGACGCGCAGACGACGTCTCGTTCGCGTCGGGTCGCCGCTACGTCCCCACGGCCGGCGGGACGCCGGTCGCGCTCGCGCGTGCGGGCGCGGTGCTGCTGCAGGCAACCGACATCTCGACGAGCAGCGGCCTCGTCCCCGGGGCGCTGAAGCGGGCGCTCGCAGGTCGCGAGGCCCGCTCCAACAGCACGCCCTAGCTCTTCGCGGCCTTGGCGCCCTTGCCGGCGCCTGCCGCCGCGTCCTCGACCCCGTCTGTCGGCCCGCCGTTCACGGGCACGTCGGGGGCGGCGTACGTCTCGAGCGGCTCGAGGTCGTCGCTGCCGGCGATCACGTCCATGAGCTTCTCGCGGGTCTGCGGGCCGGTCCACGGGTTGTAGAGCGCGCCGGCGATGACCCCGGCCAGGATCAGCATCTTGCGGCCCTTGTGGCTCTTCTTCTTCGAGCCCTGCAACGTGTTGGCGGCGCTCGAGAGGTCGTCGAGCGCGCGGCGCAGGTGCTCCTGCGCCTTCTTGTCGGTCGCGAGCGTCTTCGCGCCCGCGGCGACGCCGTTGCTCTTCGTCAGCGGCCCGTAGAGCTCCCGGGCTGCGGAGAGGGCGTCCTTCAGGTCCTGCCGGAACTCGTCGTCCTTCAGCGCACGCTCGAGATACGGCTTGATCGTCTCGAACGTGTCGGTCATCTTCGCCGCTTGCTTCTTCGCCATCGCGGCCGTCCTTTCGTCTCGGGAGGGTTCAGGGAAGTATTACCCGGCTTGCAACTCTCTAGGCTTCGGGCCATGAAGAGCGTCAAGCGGATCGCGCTCGCAGCGGCCGCGGCGCTCGCGGCGATCGCGTACGTCTGGGTCGCCGCGGTCCGCTCCGTGCCAGGTGTCCGTCGCCGGAAGGCCGAGGCGCGGGCCCGTCGTGGCGGGCGCTGACACCGCTCGGGGACGCCGCGAGTACGATCGCGCGTCATGAAAGGACTCGTCTGCGCAGGCGGAGAGGCGACGCGGCTCGGGGAGCTGACCCGGGTCGCGAACAAGCACCTGCTGCCGGTCGGCCGCTGGCCGATGGTCTACTACCCGCTGCAGTTGCTCCAGCG
>DASSVY010000226.1:0-4233 GCA_035705535.1 Gaiella sp.
GCCGGCGTCCTCGGCGGGCCTGCCGACCCCGCCGACCTGACGCTCGAGGGCTACCGGCGCGCGGTCTCGGTGAACGTCGACGGCGTCGTGCTCGGCGTCCGGCGGCTCGCGCGGGTGATGGAGCCGGGCGCCCGGATCGTCTGCACCGCGTCGCTCGCCGGTCTGACCGCGGTGCCCGAGGCCCCGGTCTACGCCGCGACGAAGCACGCCGTGATCGGGTTCGTGCGGAGCGCGTCGGCAGCGCTCGAGGCGCGCGGGATCTCCATCAACGCCGTGTGCCCCGGCTTCGCCGACACGGCGATGGTCGACGGAGACCTGCGCACGCGGCTCGAGGCGGCGGGCTTCCCCCTGCTCGCGACGGAGGACGTCGCAGAGGCAGCCTGGGTCGCGCTCACGTCGGGGAAGACCGGGCACGCGTGGGCGGTGCAGCCCGGTCGCCCTCCGATCGACTTCCGCTTCCCGACCCTGCCCGGCCCGCGCAGCGCGGACGACGAACCGGTCGGGCTGCCGCCCCGCGGCGCGCCGTAATCGCGGTCTCAGGAGAGCTGCCAGGCGACCGGCAGGCTGAGAACGCCGGTGAGCGGCGGCAGCCCGAGCGCCGCGAGGGCTGCGGGCAGCAGCGGATGGTCGCCGAGGGCGGCGCGTCCCGCCGCCGGGTGCTCGCTCGACTCCGGCTGCTGCAGCCGCTGGCGGAGGCTCAGGTGGGGCAGAGCTTTGACGTCGACGCCGTCGCGGCCCAGGCCCGCTCGCTCGCACGCGAGGCCGATCGCGTCGTCGAGCCCGCCCAGGCGGTCGACGAGGCCCCGGGCGAGCGCGTCTCCCCCCGTCCACACGCGCCCCCTCGCCACCTCCTGCAGCTGCTCGACGGTCATCCCGCGGTCGGCGGCCGCCTTCTCGGTGAAGTCCGCGTAGACGCGGTCGAGCCACTCCCCGAGCCGCTGCCACTCCTCGTCGGTGAACGGCCGCTGCGTGGAGAACATCTCCGCGTGCGCCCCGATCGCCTCGCTGTCGACGCCGATCCCCGCCCGGCCCAGCGCGTCCCGGATCACCTGCTTGCCCGCCAGCACCCCGATCGAGCCGGTGATCGTGCCGGGCTCCGCGACCACGGCGTCGCAGGGCATCGCGATGTAGTACCCGCCCGAGGCCGCGACGGTGGCCATCGATGCGAGCACGGGCCGACCGGAGGCCCGCAGCTGGAGCACCTCCCGGCGAATCGCGTCGCTCGCGGCGTACGACCCGCCAGGGCTGTCGATCCGCAGGACGACGGCCTTCACGGCCGGGTCGCGTCCGGCCGCCCGGAGCGTCGCGCCGAGCGTGTCGGAGCCGACGGTCGCGGCGGCCAGCGGGATTCCACCGGCTCGACCGAGGTGGATCGGGCCGGACGCCCGGACGAGCGCGACGACGGGGCGAGGCCGACGGAGCACCGCGCGCCTGAGCGAGGCCCGGCGCTCCTGGTGGCGGCCGTACCGGTCGACGTAGCGGAGCCGCACCGTCCCGAGGCGGTGACGCAGGCTCGCGTAGACCTCGTCGCGGTAGCCGAGGCGGTCGACCACCCGCGCCTCCACGGCCTCCTCCGCAGTCAGCGGGGCGCGCTCGACGATCCCCCTGACCGCCGCAGGCTCGAGGCTCCGGGCGGCGGCCACGTCGGCGACGATCGTCTCGGTGGCCGACTCCGCGAGCCGCCGCGCCATCTCGCGTCCGGCGTCGGACATGCCGGTGCGGAGGAAGGTGTCCGCTGCGGTCTTGTACTCGTAGCGCTGGGCGAGCTGCGGCTCGACGCCGAGGCGGTCGAGCGCGCCCCGGACGAAGAGCGCGTGCGCGACGACGCCGGTGAGGCAGAGGTCGCCTGTCGGCTGGAGCCAGATCTCCTCGAACGCCGTCGCGAGGTGGTAGCCGACGTTCGCCGCGCTCATCTCGCCGAAGCTCTCGGTCCAGGCGACGGCCGCCTTCCCGGACGCGCGGAACCGCAGGACGGCGTCGCGAAGCTCGCTGGAATGGGCGAGGCCGATCGGGCGCTGTCCGATGTGGGCGACGAGGCCGACGACGTGCTCGTCGCGCGCCGCACGCGCGAGCCCGTCGACGAGCCCGCGGACGGTCGGCACCTGCCGCCCACGCATGCGCAGCGGCGAGGAAGGCGGCGCCTCCAGGACGCCGCGCGAGAGATCGAGCTCGAGGAGCAGGGACTCGGTGCGACCGCCGGCCACTGCCGTTCAGGTTACGAGAACGACCACCCCTCGCCGTCGCGGTACGAGCGGAGGATCCGTCGCGCGACGACCATCCGGTGCACCTCGTCCGGCCCGTCGTAGATCCGCGCGCCCCGGGCCATCATCGACATCGCGGCGAGCGGCGTCTCGTCCGTCAGCCCACGCGCGCCGTGCACCTGGATCGCGCGGTCGATCACGTCGCAGAGGACGCGCGCCGCGTAGAACTTCAGCAGCGAGACCTCGACCCGCGCCTCGGAGCCCTCGTCGATCTTCCGTGCGGCGTCCATCGTCAGGAGCCGGCACGCCTGGATCTCGGCGGCAGAGTCGGCCACCCAGTTCTGCACCGTCTGCTTCTCTGCGAGCGGCCCGCCGAAGGCCTCGCGCTCGTTCGCGTACGTGCACATCAGCTCGAAGGCCCGCTGCATCTGGCCGAGCCAGCGCATCACGTGGTGGATCCGGCCCGGCCCGAGGCGCTTCTGCGCGATCGCGAACGCGTCCCCTTCCCCGCCGAGCGTGTCGGCGACCGGCACGCGGACGCCCGTGTACGTCACCTCGCAGTGCGTGCTCCAGCCCCGCCCCGCATGCCCCATCACGGGGATCGGCCGCACGACCTCGACGCCGGGGGTCTCGACCGGGACGAGGATCATCGTCCCGCGCCGGTGCGGCTCGGCCTCGGGATCGGTGATCGCGAACACGATCGCGAACGACGCCCCGTCGGCGCCGCTCGAGAACCACTTGTGGCCGTCGATCACCCACTCGTCCCCGTCGCGCACTGCGCGCGTCCGCAGGAGCGTGGGATCGGATCCGGAGACCTCGGGCTCGGTCATCGAGAAGAACGAGCGCACCTCGCCCGCGACCAGCGGCCGCAGGAAGCGGTCCTTCTGATCGTCCGTCCCGAGCATGTGGAGGATCTCGGCGTTGCCGGCGTCGGGTGCCTGGCAGCCGAACACGAGCTGGGCGTACGCCGAGCGGCCGATCTCCTCGTTGAGGCACGCGTAGTAGAGGAAGCCGAGACCGGTGCCGCCCGCCTCGGGCGGCATGTGCGGCGCCCACAGGCCGGCCTCGCGCGCGCGTCCGCGCAGCTCGTCGAGGAGCGTGGCGGCAGCATCGTCCTCCCGCCCGATCGCGCTCTCGTTCGGATAGACGTGCTCCTCCATGAACGCGCGGTAGCGGTCGCGCGCCTCGAGGTACTCCGGTGGGAAGAGCGACGTCACGACCCGAGTAGGATCGTCGGGTGCGGCTCGGCCTGCAACTGGGATATGACGACCCGGTGCGCTGGACCGCGTTGGCCGAGGAGGCCGAGCGCTGCGCCTTCCACTCCGTGTGGACCTCGGAAGCCTACGGCTCGGACGCGATCTCGCCGCTCGCGTGGATCGGGTCGCGCACGACGAGCGTCCGGCTCGGCACCGCGATCGCGCAGATGCCGGCCCGCTCGCCCGCGACGACCGCGGCGACCGTCGCGACGCTCGACCTCCTCTCGGGCGGCCGCGTGCTCCTCGGGCTCGGCACCTCCGGCCCGCAGGTTGCCGAGGGCTGGCACGGGCAGGCGTGGGGCAAGCCGCTCACCCGCACGCGGGAGTACGTCGAGATCGTGCGCGCGATCCTGCGCCGCGAGGCACCGCTCGAGCACCACGGCGAGCACTATGACATCCCGTACACGGGCCCCGACGCGACAGGGCTCGGGAAGCCGCTGCGGATCATCGTCCATCCGCCGCGCGCCGACGTGCCGATCTACCTCGCGGCGATCGGGCCGAAGAACGTCGCGCTCGCCGCGGAGATCGCGGACGGCTGGCTCCCGATCTTCTTCTCGCCCGAGCGATTCGCCGACACGCACCTGCCGATGCTCGAGGAAGGCTTTGCCCGCCGCGGTGGCCGGCCCGAGGACTGGGACCTCGCTGCGCACGTGCCCGTCGTCGTGACGGACGACGTCGCCGCCGGCCGCGACTTCCTCAAGCCGCTCCTCGCGCTCTACGTCGGCGGCATGGGCGCGAAGGGAAAGAACTTCTACACCCGGATCGCGGAGCGCTAC
>DASSVY010000227.1:0-3770 GCA_035705535.1 Gaiella sp.
GACGCCGTCCCGCTGACCGCCGAGGGGCGTGCCCAGGCGGTCGCGGCGCGGGAGCTTCTCTCCGAGATCGCGCTCGACCGCGTGATCACGAGCGGTCTCCCCCGCACCCTGCAGACCGCGGAGCTGGTCGTCCCGGGTCGCGAGCTCGAGGCGTGGCCCGACCTGCGCGAGATCACCGGCGCGAGGCTCTCGTCGATCCCTCCTGCCCAGCTCGAGGACGCCTTCGTGCGTGCCTTCCACGGGGTCGTCCCGAACGAGAAGCGGTTCCTCGGCGGCGAGACGATCGGCGAGCTGTTCGACCGCGTGCTCCCGTCACTCGAGCGGCTCGTCGCGGACGAGTCGTGGGACACCGTGCTCGTCGTCGCGCACGGCGCCGTGAACCGCGCGATCCTCTCCTACGCCCTGACCGGCGAGCGTATGTTCCTCGGAAGGTTCGAGCAGGCTCCGGGCTGCCTCAACGTGGTCGACGTGGGTGGCGCCGACGACCTCGCGACCTGGATCGTGCGAGCGGTCAACGTCGCGCCGAGCGACCTCGCGCACCGCGCCACGCGGCTCACGCAGATGGAGCAGTACTGGGAGCAGATGGCCCCGGTGGGCGAGGACGACGAGTCGCCCTCGCCCAGCGGTTAGCACACGTGGGCTAGGTCGCCGCCCCCGCGCACTTCATCTTCGAGACGGGAACGAACGTCCCGTCGGTGTACTTGATCACGCGCTCGCACTGGATCGGCAGCTGGTCGTTGCCGCCCGTCTTCTGCCGGTTGCCCGGGAGCAGGAACGGGTTGAGCTGGTCCCAGTTGCGGAACGCGTTCATCAGCGAGGCGCGGGTGGGGTTCTTCCCCGCCTTGTACATCAGCTCGACGAACGCCTCGGCGACCGCGACCCCGTAGTAGTTGAGCGCGTCGGTGACGCGCGCACCCGGCCGGTATTTCGCCATCACGGTCTTGTAGAGCTTCATCGCGGCGTCGTTGTCCCACGTCGGGCTCGCCGGGTCCTTCGCGTACTGCACCGTGAACGTCCGGTTCACGAGATCGCCGCCCCCGGAGCTCTTCGCGAGCGTCAGGAACGTGTCCGTCGCGGAGACGGAGTTCGTGTAGATCACCGCCGGCGACCACCGAAGCGCGTTCGCGATCGCGTACGCCTGGATCGTGAACTTCGGCGTGGCGAAGATCACGAAGACGTTCGCCCCGGAGCCGCGCAGCTTCGCGACCTGCGCCCGGACGTCGGCGGCCGTGACCTCGTACGGCTCCTTCGCCACGATGTTCGACGTCTTCCCACCGAGGCCCGCGTTGAGGCCCCGCATGTAGTCGTCGCCGTAGCTGTCGTTCTGGTAGAGCACCGCGATCTTCGCGTTCGGGCTGTTGTGTGCGATCGCCTGGCCGTAGATCTGGCCCTCGTACGCGTAGTCGGGCTGCCAGCCGGCCGTCCACGGGTACTTCTTCGCGTCCGCGCCCCAGGTCGACGCGCCGGTCGCGTTGAGGATCTGCGGCACCTTGCGCGCGTTGAGGTAGGGACGGATCGCCTGGTTCACCTCGGTGCCGAGGGAGCCGACCACCGCGAAGACCTTGTCCTCCTCCACGAGCTTCCGCGTCAGCTGCACGGAGTTCGCGGGGTTGTACCCGTCGTCGTAGTACTTGAAGACGATCTGGCGGCCGTAGATCCCGCGCTTGCCGTCCGGCCCCTTCCGGGAGTTGATGTACGAGAAGTAGGCCTTCATCGACGGCGGGATCACCGCGTAGAGCGACGCCGGCCCCGTCAGCGGGAACGTCCCGCCGATCGTGATCGTCCGGTTGGTGATGCCTGTCTCGGACGCCGCCGATGTCGCACTGGACGCCGTGACGCCGAGCGCGGCGACGAGCGCCGCGGCCAAGAGCACGACTTTCTTCATTCGGGCTCCCTCCTGGGAGGTGTGTCGGTGTGCACGCGGCGAGCGTAACGCCCCTCCTCCGCGTTTGCCAACACTCAGACGCCCGCCGGCCCGACGGGTTAGCGCGCGCCTACAGGCCGAGCTCGTCGGCGAGCCGCTCGGCCTCGTCGAGCTCCTCGCCGAGCGCCTCGAGCCCGCTCGCCCAGATGGACGGGTCGGTCAGGTCGAGGCCGACGATGCGTGCCAGCTCCTCCGGGGCGCGCGAGCCGCCCGAGCGCAGCAGGTCGAGGTAAGGCTCCACCATCGACTCGCCCTCTCTGGCGTAGCGTCGATAGATCGCGAGCGAGAAGAGAAAGCCGAAGGCGTACGCGTAGACGTAACCGGGCGCACCCGTGAAGTGCGGGATGTAGCTCCACCACGGCGTGTAGCCCTCGAGGCCGACCGCATCGCCGAAGAGCTCCGACTGACAGCCGACCCACAGCTCGCCGATCCGCTCCGGCGCGATCTCGCCGCGCTCGCGCCGCTCCGTGTGGACGGCGTCCTCGAAGCGGTTCATCGCGATCTGGCGGAACGTCGTCGCGATCGCGTCCTCGATCCGCCCGGCGAGGAGGTCGAGCCTCCGGTGCGGATCGTCCTCCTGGCCGAGGAGGCGCTCGAAGGTGAGCGCCTCGCCGAACACCGACGCCGTCTCGGCGGTGGTGAGCGGTGTCGAGGAGTTGATGTAGCCGAGCGGCTGCGCGAGGACGCCGTGGAGCCCGTGCCCGAGCTCGTGGGCGAGCGTGAGGATCGAGCGGCGGTCTCCGGTGTAGTTCATCAGCACGTACGGGTGCACGCCGGGAACGGTGGTCGCGCAGAACGCGCCGGTCCGCTTGTCCGGCCGCACCGGTCCGTCGATCCAGTTGTCGTCGAAGAAGCGCGAGACGACGGCGCCGGTCTCCTCGGAGAAGTCGGTGTAGGCACCGATGACGACAGACCGTGCCTCGTCCCAGGGCACGCGGGTGGCGTCGGACGAGATCGGCGCGAAGCGGTCGAAGTGCTCGAGCCGGTCGACGCCGAGCAGGCGCGCCTTCAGCCGGTAGTAGCGCTGTGGCAGGTCGTAGCGCGAGGTCGTCGCGTGGATCAGCGCCTCGACGGCGTCGTCGGTCGTCTCGTTCGCGAGGTTCCGCGACGAGAGCCAGGTCGGGTAGCCGCGCAGCCGGTCGTCGATCGCCTTGTCCTGAAGGATCGTGTTGAACACGAACGTGCGCGTCCGGAGCCCCGGCCCGAGCGCCTGGGTGATGGCCTCGGCCGCCACGCGGCGCGTGTCGCGGTCGGGCTCGAACAGCATCGCCATCGCCGGCTCGAGCGGCAGCTCCTCGCCGTCGAGCGTCACGCGAAGCGCGCCGAGCAGCTCCTCGTAGAGCCGTGACCACGCGGACGAGCCGGACACGGTCTTCTCGGTGACGATCCGCTCCTCGGGCTCGCTCAGGAGGTAGGGGCGGAACTTTCGCAGCGACTGGAGGTGATGTCGCCAGTGGTCGAGCGCGGGATCGGCGAGGAGCGCTTTCGCGGCGTCGTCCTCGACAGCCGCCCACTCGAGCGCGAGGAACAGGAGCTGGGTGTCGAGCGCTGCGCCCTTCTCGCCCAGCCGGGCGACGAGGGCGCCACGGGCGGGGTCGGCCATGTTGGTCGCGAAGACGAGATGCGCGTACGTCAGCGGCCGGACGAGCGCCGACTCGATCCGCTCGTACTCGGCGATCGCCTCTGCGAGCGCGGCCGCGTCGAGCTCCGCGACCGTGCCGTGGTAGCGCTCGCGAAACGCGGCTGCGTCCTGCTCCGCCTGGGCGACGTCCGAGTCGATCGCCGGATCGTCGACGCCGGCGTAGAGGTCACCGAGATCCCAGGCGACGTCCTCGGCTCCGGTCAG
>DASSVY010000228.1:0-6173 GCA_035705535.1 Gaiella sp.
CGAGCTTGCGGTACGCGAGCGCCGTGCTCGTCAGCGCTTCGATGTCCCCGGCATCGTCGTCCAGGTCGCTGACGAGGACGACGGAGGGCCGATCGAGGCGGAGGTCACGGATGACGTCCAGCGCGAGCCGGAGGCCCGTCGAGATCCGAGTGCCCGCGCTGAACTGGCTCGACCACGGATTGTCCGGCGGGAGCGGCACGCTGCCGGGCGTCGCTTGCCGGGGAACCACGAAGAATCGCTCGAATGCGCGAAGCTCCGTCGCCGGAGTGCCGGGCGGAAGCGCCTGATACGCGGTGTCGGAGAAGAGGATGAGCCCGTACCGGCCATGCGAGCGCGCCAGTTGCTCGAGCGTCGCCGCGATCCGCGTGTAGGTCTCGTCGGAGATGCTGGCGGACACGTCGAGGACGACGATGCCGTTCGTCCCATGCGGCACGAACGCGGAAGTCGTTGGGTGCATGCGGAGTGCGACGAGGAGCGAGAGACCCGCCGCGACGACGCATGCTCCGCAGGCGAGGAGGCGGACGCGTCGCGTCCGCCTCGCCGCGTCCGACAACCGCCCCAGGTCCGCAAGCGGAATCGCGTCGGTTCTCATCGCCCGGCCTTCTCCGCTCGCTCGGCGAGGGAGACCGTGCCCTCGGGCTTCGGTGAGCTGGCGGACCATGCGAGCTCGGAGGCATCCGCGGCAACCGAGCGAGCACCGGTCGAGCCGGCAACCCGTGAGACGAGGTCTGCTGCGCGCCTCCGGTCCGTGACGGGCCGCGCGGCAGACTCGCGAAGGAGTCGCACAGCCCGCGCGAGCTCGGCTTCCCGTCGAGAAGCACGGGATCGCGGTCGGAGAACGAGCACCACGAGCGACAGCGCAACCACCCCCAACACGGCGGCCGCACCCATGATCGGCGCGACCAGGCGCCCTGCGCGTCCGTCCGCGACCGGCAGTGCAGTCTGCTCTCGGTATGCCGGCCGCGCCGCACGGACATCGGCACCGGCGACCAGAGGCTCGACGACAAGCGTTGCCGGATCGGCTCGACCCGTCGCCACGCCACGACCCCTGAGCGCGGCCGACACGCGCGCGGCCGGCAGAGAGACGCTCCGGGGCCCCTGGACGGGCGCGCACGGGAGGTCGAGACACGCGAGGCGCTGCACGAGCGTGACGACGAGTGTCGAGCCTTCGGTCCTGCGTGTCGTCGTGGCGGGCGCGGTCGGTGCAAGCGGACCCGAATCCGCGAAAATGCGAACGGTCGACGCCTCCACGGCGCTCTCCGGAAGCCGGGCCACGACGACGTAACGGATCGGGTCCCCGACCCCGACCCGCGCGGGCCGCGCCTCGGCCTGCACCCGGATCGGAGCCGCCCGTACCGTGCCCGGCGCGAGGGAGCTGGCGACGACTCCGAGGACGAGGGCCGGAACGAGGCGCTTCATGCCCCACGCCTCAGGAGGACGCGGCGCCGTGCCGTCCAGCCGTGGAACAACCGGGCGATCTCGTCGCGGTCGCTCGTGCCGATCACGACGGGATCGAAGCCGAGGCGGCGGAACCTGCCGACCGTCCCCGCCAGCCGTGCCTCGTTGGACGCGGCGAGCTTCCTGGCGCGTCGACCGGTGATCCAGACGTCGCTTCGTCGGGGCGACCCCGGCGCGACGAACGGCACGAGCACGCCGCCGATACGCGGAAACGTCTGTTCCCAGACGGGATCCTGCACGACGACGGGTGTCACGTCCCATCCAAGCCCGCGAAACCGCATCCACACGCGATTCGGGACGGGCTCGAGGTAGTCCGAGACGACGAAGACGAAGGTGCCGACGGGGAGCTGCGCTCGCCTGCGAGCCAGCAGCCCGAGCGAGCTTGCGAGCGCGTCGGGCGGCGCGTCCGTCGGACCCGTGGCGCGGTCGACCAGCCGCGCGCTCGACGTCGTACGCCCGGGGCGCAGGAAGAATGGTCCGGAGGCGCCGGACGCGACGAGTCCGAGATCCCCCTGCGCAGCGCGTGCGCTGGCGGCGACGAGCTCCACGACGGCCGCGATCGCCGCTGTCTTGTCGAGCCACGGGAGCGCCGCGGGGTAGATCCCGAGCGACGGTCGGCGGTCGCAGACGATCACGGCCCGTGGCGCCCGCTGGGCGAAGAACTCACGCACGACGAGCTCGTCGCTCCCGCGCGCGGCGGACAGCCGGGCCGACGCTCCCCAGTCGATCCAGGCGAGGCGGTCCCCGGGCCGGTACGGTCGCGAGCCGGCCGCCTCGTCGCCCTCGCCGCGTTCCGGCGTGCGCAGCGATCCCGGATGGATGCCACGGAACCGTCGACGCGGGACGAGCGCGAACGGCCGAACGCCGCTCACGCTCACAGCGATCGGGGAATCGCGGTATCCCAGTCGGGCTCGGGTCGTGGGGCGCGCTCGAGACACGCTTCCCACACACGACGGACGATCTCGGTGCGCGAGGCGCCGTCGTCGACGAGGAGGGCCTCGCCGATCAGCAGCCGGTGGACCACGACAGGCTCGAAGAGCTCTTCGACGTCCTCCGGGACGACGTAGTCGCGGCGATGCGCGAGCGCCCACCCCCGGGACAGGCGATCGAGGGCCAGGCTCGCCCGCACGGACGCACCGAGCTCCAGGAACGGCAGGTCACGCGTTGCCCGCACCAGATCCACCGCCCAGCGCTTCACGAGGGGATCGATGTAGACCGCCTCGACCGCCTCGCGGAGCGCCCGCAGGTCATCGAGTCCCGCGACGGGGTGAAGCCGCTCGAGCGGATGCCCGTGGGTCTGCTCGTCGAGGATCCTGACCTCCTCGTCCACGCTCGGGTAGCCGAGCGACGTCCGGACGAGGAACCGGTCGAGCTGCGCCTCCGGCAGCGCGTAGGTGCCGTCCTGTTCGATCGGGTTCTCGGTCGCGATCAGCAGAAACGGATCCGGCAGCGGCCTCGTCGTCCCGTCGACGGTCACCTGAAGCTCGGACATGCCCTCGAGCAGTGCGGACTGCGCCTTCGGAAGTGCCCGGTTGATCTCGTCGACGAGGACGATGTTCGCAAAGATGGGCCCGGGCTGGAACTCGAATGCCCGGGTGGGCGGGTTCCAGACCGAGAGACCTGTGACGTCCGTCGGCTGGAGGTCGGGCGTGCACTGGATGCGGGACACGGAGGCACGCTCGATGCTTCCGGCCAGGGCGCGGGCGAGGATCGTCTTCGCTGTTCCCGGCACGTCCTCGAGCAGAACGTGCCCACCGCACGCGAAGGCCGCGATGACGAGTCGAACGGCCTCTCGCTTGCCGACGACGACGGTCTCCACGTTCGCGAGAAGACGCTCCGCGACTTCCGCCCCGGTGTCGACGGCCGACTCGGACATCTCCCCCGCTCCGGGTGCGCTCACCTCGAGCCTTCCACGCACGAATTCATCGAGGCATCGTAGGTGACACTCGGGCGTCCTAGAGGAGGTCGGCCAGCGGGAACGAGCGGTGGCGACGCGGCGGCACGAGGTAGTTCTGCCGATGGGTTGTTCGCAGCACGCTGTTCAGGCCCTGCTCCTCCGCTCGCGCATGGAACGGAGTCGTGCGGCCAGCGGAATACCGCCCGTCCATCGCCAGCCGAGCCCGATGGAAGAGGTCGGACGTCGCGGCGAAAGCGACGAAGTGGAGGCCCGGCGACGCATGCTTCGCCATCTCGTCGTGGCCCGGGCGCGAGCTCCAGAAGAACGGGTTGTCGAGCGTGTTGAAGTCCGCCCGCTGGATCAATGCCGTGCCGCTCGGGTAGCGGACCCCGTGGTTGCCGGTCACCGCCGCCTCGAGTCGCGTGGCGGGCTGCAACGAGCTGCTGTGACCGACGAGTCCCTTGTCGCGCGCCTCGGCGACGACGGTGGGCAAGCTCTGTATCTCGCCGGGGCCTTCCGGCAGGATCAGCGTCCCATCTGTCACGGCGAGGCCCGGATTGAACGCCGCCCACACTCGCCTGAGGTACGAGAAACGCGCGTACCACGTGTCGAGATCCTCGTGGAGGTGCGAGACGTGCATGGTCGTGCCCCCACGGAAGTAGCCGTTCGGCCATTGATCGGTCGCGCCCGGGAGCGTCTCGAAGTTCGCGATCGGATCCGGGCCGAGCGCGCTTCGCTGCGTCGACGTGAAGCCGAGGAAGAGCTGCGCGTTGTCGGGGATCAGCCGCGCGGTCGGGAGTCCGGCATGGAGCGCGAGCTGCTTCGGAAGGCTGCGGCCGCCCGCCTCGCCGCCGCCGACGAACCCCTTGCGGATGCTGGTGATCGCGAACAGGCCGTCGAGGGAGTCGAAGACCGCGCGCGCACCTGCTGCGATGTGATCGAGCGAATCGCTGCGGAACAAGACGCAGACATGGTTCTGCTCGAGTCGTGTCGATTCGGGGTCGCTCGGGAAGCGGACGGCGTCGAGCACGGCCTCGCGCCGCTTGCCGTCGCGCTTGGAGGCCTGCACGTCGATCGGCAGGTAGTGGGGGAAGCGTCGACCGTCACGGAGTCGCGGAACAAAATCGCGGAAGTAGGCACGGCCCCAGGCGACCGTCGTCCCGAGGCCGGCCGGCGTCGAGGCGAAACGCCTGTCGAGACCCGCCAGGACAGCCGCGAGCTCAGCGCGCGCCGCCCGCAGCTCCCGCCGATCCCGCCCGAGACGGAGCGTCGCGGTGACGATCTGGTGGTGCCGTGGCGGCACGACGACCTCGACGCCGTGCTCCCTCACGATCCGGACGCCGCGGAGCACGTGCTGTTCCGCGGGGTGCCTCGGGCCACTCGGCAGCGCCCGCGCCGGCGGGGGTGCGAGCGTGTCGACGAAGCCGTAGACCCCGGCGGCGGCGAGGGCGCCGAGCGCGCTCCTGCGGAGAAACCCCTCTCGGGTCAGATCCCGTGCCACGCCGTCGTCGTCCATCGAGCCGAAGCTACCCCTCCGGGAGCCGGTATGCGACGAGCTCGAAGACCGGTGCCGGATGCTCAGGGTGGTCGGCCCCGGCGCCGACGAGCAGCGTGCGGCCGGCGATCGCCGGGCACGCGTTGATCCCGGCGCGCATGCGCGCCCGGGCCACGATCGAGCCGCTTTCCGTCGAGAGGCCGTAGACACGTCCGTCGTAGGTCGCCGTGTAGACGACTCCGCCCGCCACCGTGGCGCAGCCGAAGTTCGGTGACCGGAACCGGCGGGTCCAGAGCCGTCGCCCGCTCGACGCCTCGAGGGCCGCTAGCGCCCCGGTGCCCTTCGAGTAGTCCGTCGAGAAGAACTTGAGCCCGCTCGTCCCGTACGCGCTCTCGTGGAAGCACAGGTCGACCACGGGGACGAAGATCCGGCCGTCGGCGGCCGCCATCGGCGTCTCGACCCCGCCGAGCAGGCCCGGACAGACGAGCGTCGGTCGTGTCGGAAGCGGACCGCGGTCGTTCCTGTGTACGCCGACGGCGGTCTCCCAACGACGCGTTCCGGTCGAGCGGTCCCACGCGATCACCCGGCCCGCCTTCCCCGCGCCGACGACGAGGCTCCCGGTCAGGAGCGGCGGGAGCTGGAAGTCGTAGTCCCGGACGTCGTGGGGCGTCACCTGGTCGCTCCAGATCAGCTCTCCCGTCCTGCCGTCGAGGACGAGGAGGGAATCGGTGTGCCTGACGGGGCCCGGGTACATGCCTCCGTTCGGGCGGTTCCGCGAGCCGCCCCAGGGGTACGGATTCCCGGTTCCCCAGTAGATGCGCCCGTCGGCATCCATCGAGGGGGCGTGCCACGCTCCCCCGCCGGAGGCCTCGCGCGGGAAGCGCCAGGGCCCGACGATGGTGTCGAACCGCCAACGCACCGTTCCGGTTCTCGCGTCGAGGGCGAAGAGCGTGCCCCGGCCCCCCGGGGACTGGCCGGTCGAGCTCGTGTAGACGAGTCCGTTCGCGACCAGCGGCGCGATCGTGACGGGGTTGCTGCGCTCGGTGAGCCGCGTCCGCCAGCGCTCGACTCCGGTCCGTGCGGCAAGGGCGAAGGCGCTCGTGTCGGTGTTGCCGAAGACGACGCCGTTCGCCACCGCGACGCCGTTCGGCCCACCGTTTGGACGTCCGTAGCGGTGGCGCCAGAGGAGGCGCCCATCTGCGAGTGAGAGCGCGTAGACGTCGCTGTTCAGGTCCTGGAGGTAGACGCGACCGTTCGAGACGACGGGCGTCGCCGCGTCGATACCCGAGAACCCGGGCTCCCCGCGAAGCCGGAAGCGCCAAC
>DASSVY010000229.1:0-4962 GCA_035705535.1 Gaiella sp.
GCCGCCTCCGTACGTCGAGGCCGACGACGACCGCGAGCTCGCCGAGATCCGCGAGATCGTCCAGAGCGGGTTGGCGTTCATCGCCGAGCGGGACGGCCCGGTGGGCTTCGTGCTCGCGCGGCGCACCGGGCCGCGCCTCGCTCGCCTGACCGATCTCTACGTGGTTCCGGCGGCGCGGCGCGACGGGGTCGCGGCCGAGCTCGTCTCCGCCGCGGCGGAGACGCTGCACGACCAGGGCATCGAGAACCTCGACCTCGAGGTGCGCGCGGGGAACTCCGACGCGCGCACCGTCTACAGCCGGTGGGGGTTCACGGAGCAGCTCCACGTGCTCGGCGTGCCGCTCGCGACCTTGCGGGAGCGCCTCGCGCCGGAGCACGAAGCTACGTCGTTCGCCTCGATCCACGTCCAGACGGACGCGATCGCGGATGTCGAGCGGGCCGCCCGCGACTTCGCGCCGCGGATCGGCTCCCGCGCCTGCCGGGTGGTCGGGCCGCGGAACGGCTGGGCGACCGTCTACGACGAGGTGATCGACGCGGATCCGACGGCGCTCGTCCGGTTCGCGCGCGAGCTCTCGTCGCGGCTCGGGGCCGTCGTCGTCGCGCTCTCGCTCGAGGTCGACCAGGTCGTGCGGCTCGTCGCGCTCGAGCGCGGCGGCATCGTCGACGAGTACCTCTCCGTCCCTGAGTTCTACGGCCGGCTCGCGCCCGGCGACGTGATCGGGCTCGCCGCGAATCCGACCGTGCTCGCGCGGCTCACCGGCGCCGACCCGCAGAGGATCAAGGCGCTCGCCACGACAGCTACGTCGCCGGCCGAGCTGCCCCCTGCCCGCGAGCTGATCGCATCGCTCGCCGAGGCGCTCGGCCTCGAGGGCGCAGAGCACGGATACGCCGTGGCAGCGGAGGGCTCGTAGGCGTGTCGCTCACGCTCTACGACGCGCCACGCTGCCCGTTCTGCGCGCGCACGCGGATCGTGCTCGCGGAGAAGGGCGTCCCCCACGAGACCGTCACCGTCGACCTCGAGGACCGCCCGGCCTGGGTGATCGAGCGGAACCCGCCGGACGGGCGGGTGCCGATCATCGAGGAGGACGGTTGGCTCCTGCCGGAGTCGGTCGTGATCGACGAGTACCTCGAGGAGCGCTACCCGGACCCGCCGCTGCTGCCCGCGGATCCGGGCGCACGGGCGGCGGCGCGGCTGCTCGTCTTCCGCTTCGACGAGACACTCGGAGACCCGTACTACGCCTTCCGGCGCGAGCAGCAGGGCGCCGACCGCTGGCTCGCCCTGGGGCTCCGCGGGCTCGAGGCGATGCTGCAGACCGCACCGTTCCTCACAGGCACGCGGTTCGGCCTCGCCGACCTCTCGTACCTCCCGTGGATCCTGCGCCTGCGCGGGATGCTGGGCGTCTCGCTCGAGCCGTATCCGGCGCTCGCCGCCTGGCTCGACGCCTGCGCGGAGCGCCCGTCGGTCGCGGCCGAGGTCGAGACGGTCGCCTCCCTCGCCGCATGAGCGCGCCGGTCACGACGGCCGAGCTCGCGGAGCGGCTCGGCGAGCACGGCCTCGTCGTGCTCGACGTCAGGACCATGGAGGAGTTCTCCGGGCTCGCGGTGGCGCCGTGCGACCCGCGCCCCGGTCGGATCCCGGGCGCCCGTCGAGTGGGTCTCGACGAGCTGTTCGGCGCGAGCGCGTCCGGCCCGGCCGCGGTTCGGCAGCTGGTCGGCGCAGACGAGGGCGCCGAGGTGATCGCCTACTGCCATTCCGGCAGCCGCTCCGCCACAGCGGTGCAGCTCCTCGCCGCGGCCGGCATCCGCGCGCGGAACTACGAGGGGTCCTGGCACGAGTGGTCGCGTGACCCCACGCTGCCGGCCGAGACGGGAGCGCCCGAACGCCCGGCTACGAGCTGAGGCGCAACGCCTCGGCGAGGAAGGCCTCGCAGAGCGCCTTCCCCTGCTCGTTCCAGGTCGGCAGGTAGCGGTCGGTCTCGGCCCGGAGCTCCTCCACGGGCTTCGGCAGCTCCTCCCGTCCCTCGCGGAGCCAGTGGTCGAGCATGCGGCGGTCGACCTCGGCGTGGAACTGGATCCCCCAGACGCGATCGCCGAGCCGATACGCCTGG
Source organism: Gaiella sp. (assembly GCA_035705535.1). Taxonomy (GTDB): domain Bacteria; phylum Actinomycetota; class Thermoleophilia; order Gaiellales; family Gaiellaceae; genus Gaiella. The sequence goes on from DASSVY010000229.1 coordinate 2,108, forward strand.
CGAGCGGCGTCGCTGGCCGCGAGGAGCGCGGCGCCGGGCGGGAGGTCGAAGGTGTAGTAGTGCCACTGGAAGGCGCGGAACCGGTCGGGAAGAACGCCGACGACGGGGTCGTCGCACCCGTCGTCGCGCGCCACCTCGAACCAGCCGACCTCAGGTGAGCCCGACGGGCCCACCGAGGCGCCTGCGGCCCGCGCGATCAGCTGTGCGCCGAGGCAGACGCCGAGGAGCGGCACGCCGTCCGCGAGCGCGGTCTCGATGAATCCGGCTTCGCCCGCGAGCCACGGGTGCTCACCGTCCTGGTCGGGGTGCATCGCTCCGCCGAAGACCATTACCGCGTCCCAGTCCGACGGCGTGCCCGGCGGCGCCTCGCCGTCTGCGGCGACCCAGCGGTCGAGCCGGTCGCCCCGTTCCGGGACTGCGCGCTCGAAGATCCCGCCGCCGCCCGTCGGCCCTGCCTCGTGGACGATCGAGAGGACGCGCATCGCGGTGCTCAGAATAGGGTCAGCTCGGTCGGAGGCGGCTCGACGCCGCCGGTCGCGGGGACGCCCGCCTCGTCGAGCAGGCCCCGCAGCAGGTGGGCGCTGCGCGGCGCGAAGTCGTCGCGGTTGTTGTTGAACATCGCGTAGACCTCCTCCGCCTCGTCCGCGAGCCGCGCGAGCGGCGCGACCCACTCGCCGACCTCCTCCTCGGTGTAGAGCCAGTCGAAGCGCTCGGCCGCAGAGCTGCCGCGGATGTTCCAGGTCTCGACGTTCCGGCCGTGGAACCTGACGTACGCGATGCGGGCCGTCGCGGCCGCCACGCGCGGCGAGACGTTCGACGCCCGCGTGGCGGGCGCGTCGACGGAGACGTACGCGAGGCCGTGATGCTCGAGGAACGTCAGGGTGTCCGCCCGTTCGGCCTCTTCCAGCCAGGAGCGGTGGCGGAACTCGACGAGCGGGACGAGGGGCGCGAGGCGCTCGGGCGCACGGGCCAGCTCTGCCTTCGCCGCGTCCGTCTTCGTGAAGCGCGGGTGGTACTGGAGGAGCACGCCCTGGAGCTTCCCGGACAGCTCGAGCGGCTCCAGGGACGCCCGGAAGAGCCGGAAGGCCGCGTCGTCGGGCTCGCCGTCGTGCCAGGTCATCGCCGCCGAGGCCTTGACGTGGAACGTGAAGCCGTCAGGCGTGCGGCGCGCCCAGCGCTCGGTCACGACGGGGTCGGGGAGCGCGTAGTAGGGCGAGTCGACCTCGACGACGTCGAAACGCTCCGCGTAGTACCGCAGGCGGCGCTCCGCCGTGGAGACCCCACGCGGATACCACGCCCGCAGCAGGCCCTCGTCGGCCCACGAGCAGATCCCGATCCGCACGGTCGCCGGCATCGCGGGCAGTCTGCCGCGGGCGCGCGCGACCCGCGTCCGTATCATCGGCGCGATGGACGGGCGTCCGATCGGCGTGTTCGACTCCGGCGTGGGCGGGCTCACCGTCCTCCACGAGCTGCTCGTCACGCTCCCGCACGAGGACGCCGTCTATCTCGGTGACAACGCGCGGCTCCCGTACGGGCCGAGGCCGCTCGCGGAGATCCGCCGGTTCGCGCTCGAGATCGGGCGGCTGCTCGAGCGCGAGGGGGTGAAGCTCGTCGTCGTGGCGTGCAACTCGGCGACCGCGGCCGGCCTCCACGACGTGCAGCGGGCGCTCGACGTGCCGGTCGTCGGCGTCCTCCAGCCGGAGGCGCACGCGGCGGCGCTCGCGACGCGGAACCGCCGCATCGGGCTGCTGGCGACCGAGGCGACGGTCTCGAGCGGCCGGTACGAGGAGGCCGTGCTCGCGCACGACGCGAGCGTCGAGGTCGTCTCGGTGCCGTGCCCACGCCTCGTCCCGCTGATCGAAGGCCCCGACCCGTTCGGCGAGGAGACGACCGAGGCGGTGCGCGAGGTCGCTGCGCCGCTCCAGGCCGCGGGCGTCGACACGGTGATCCTCGGCTGCACGCACTACCCGCTCCTCCGCCCGATCTTCCAGCGCGTCTTCGGCCGCTCGGTGACGCTCGTCTTCTCGGCCGACGAGACCGCCCGCGAGGTCGCGGAGACGCTCGCCCGCAAGGGGATCGAGAACGACGAGGGGCGCGAGGGCACCTACCGATTCCTCACGACGGGCGATCCCGCGGCGTTCCGCGAGATGGGCAAGCGGTTCCTGCAGCTGCCGATCAGCGAGGTCGAGCACGTTCGGCTGGAGACGACCGCGCCGCAGGCGGCATGATCTCCGCCCACCCGCCCGACCCGGAGGAGCCCACGTGACCCGCCACGACGGACGTCGTCCCGACCAGCTGCGAGAGCTCGACCTGCAACCCGACTTCCTCGAGCAGCCGCACGGCTCGATCCTCTACGCGCAGGGCCGCACGGTCGTCCTCTGCACGGCGACGCTCGAGGAGGACATCCCGCGCTGGCTGCGCGGCAAGGGCAAGGGGTGGCTGACGGCCGAGTATTCGCTGCTCCCCGCCTCGACGGGTGAGCGGACGCAGCGGGGCGTCTCGCGCGGCCGGCCGGACGGGCGGACCGTGGAGATCCAGCGGCTCATCGGCCGCGCGCTCCGCAGCGTGTGCGACTTCAAGGCGCTCGGCGAGCGGACCCTCTGGCTCGACTGCGATGTGCTCCAGGCCGACGGCGGCACCCGGTGTGCCGCGATCACCGGTGCATACGTCGCCGCGTACCGCGCGCTCGACCGGTTCGGGCTGACGAAGGCCCTGAGCGGCGGCGTGGCCGCGGTCTCGGTCGGCGTCGTCGACGGCGAGCCCGTGCTCGACCTCGACTACGTGGAGGACTCCTCGGCCGAGACGGACATGAACGTCGTGATGGCGGGAGACGGGCGGCTCGTCGAGGTGCAGGC
>DASSVY010000230.1:0-4446 GCA_035705535.1 Gaiella sp.
CGGCGCCGCCATGGAACGAGTGTACGACCAGCGTGGGACGCGGCTACCGGGTCTGGCAATGAGGGCAGAACCACGTGCCGCGACCGCCGACGACGATCCGCTCGATCGCCCTCCCACAGCGGTCGCACGCCTCTCCGCGCCTGCCGTAGACGCGGAACTCGTCCTGCATCGCCCCGCCCTCGCCGTCCGGCGTGACGTAGTCGCGAAGAGTCGAACCCTGCCGCTCGATGCCCTTCCGCAGGACCGCCCGGAGCGCGCGGTGCAACCGCGCCAGCTCCTCCGTCCCGAGGTCGCCGGCCGGGCGGAGCGGGTGGATCTGCGCGCGCCAGAGCGCCTCGTCCGCATAGATGTTCCCCACGCCCGCGATGCGCCGCTGGTCGAGGAGGAACGGCTTGACAGGCGTCGTCCGGCCCGCGGCCGACGAGGCAAGGCGGGCGGCGGTGAACGACCGCGCGAGCGGCTCCGGGCCGAGTCGCGTGTCGAGATAGACCTCGAGGTGCTCCGCGTCGAGAAGCTCCCACGTCCCGAAGCGCCGGACGTCGCGATAGCCGACCGCGCCGCCGCTGTCGAGCGCGAGGGTCGCACGCCGGTAGGCGTCCTCGGGAAGCGTCCCCTCGGGTACGTGGCGGAGCGATCCGGTCATCCGCAGATGCACGACGAGCGTCCGCCCGCTGGCGAGCCGCCAGAGCAGGTACTTGCCCCTGCGGTCGAGCGCCACGATCCGGTCCCCGACCAGAGCACGGGCGACGACGACCGGGTCGACCGGCCGCGTCAGGCGCGGGTCGACGATCTCCGCCGCCTCGATCGTCACACCCTCCAGCACCGGCGCCAGGCGGCGCCTGATCGTCTCGACCTCGGGCAACTCGGGCACGCGGCCATCGTAGGGACGAGACGGCGCTAGATTCGAGCCGTGGCAGACGCCGAGCCGACCCTGCGGATCGCGACGCCGGAGGACGCCTCCACGATCGAGACGCTGATGCGGGTCTCCGGCGCCGTTCTCTTCCGGCGCTTCTACGACGAGCACCAGGCCGAGAGCGCCGTTCGCTACGTCTCCAACGTCGATCCGATGCTCCTCGAGGACGGCACGTACTTCGTGATCGAGGCCCGTGACGAGCTCGTCGCCGGCGGCGGCTGGAGCCGGCGCGACCGGCTGTACACCGGCAGCGGCGACCACGAGGGCGACGCCCGGCTGCTCGATCCCGCGACCGAGCCCGCGCGGGTCCGGGCGATGTTCACCCGTGCCGACTGGACGCGCCGCGGGCTCGGGCGCCGGATCCTCGAGGCCTGCGAGGATGCCGCGGCCGCCGAGGGCTTCACCCGGCTCTCGCTGATGGCGACGCTCCCCGGTGTCCCGCTGTACCTCGCGTACGGCTTCGAGCCCGTCGAGGACGTCCTCGTCACGCTGCCGAACGGGGTGACGCTCGAGTCGATGACGATGGAGAAGGGCGTCGCTCGACCAGGCTAGGCTCAGGCCGTGGATCGCTGGGCGACGTTCGACTGCTACGGCACCCTCGTCGACTGGAACGCCGGGCTCGCCGGTGCGCTCGGCGACGAGTCGCTGCTCGCCCGCTACCACGAGGTCGAGCCCGTCGTGCAGGCGGAGTCGCCCGGGCTCTCCTACCGTGAGGTGCTGCGGGAGAGCGCGCGCAGGCTCGGCGTCGACGCCGATCCCGCGGAGACCCTGCCCGGCTGGCCGGTGTTCGACGACGTGCGCCCGGAGCTCGAGGCGGCCCGTTCGCGCGGGTGGCGGCTCGCGATCCTCTCCAACTCCGACCGCGACCTGATCGAGTCGTCGATCGAGTCGATCGGGGTCCCGTTCGACCTCGCGATCGTCGCCTCGGAGATCGGCTCGTACAAGCCCGCGCACGAGCATTGGGGGGCGTTCGCCGAGCAAGTCGGCCGCCTGCCGGATGTCCACGTCGCGCAGAGCCACTTCCACGACGTCGTCCCGGCGACCGCGCTCGGGATCCCGACGGTGTGGATCAACAGGCTCGGCGAGCGGGCGGAACCGGCCCCCACGCGCCAGCTGACCGGCCTCACCGGGCTGGCGGACACGCTCGACGAGCTCGCGCCGTGACCGACCGGCTGCCGCGGGCGCTGCTCCACCTGGAGGGAGCCGTCGTCGCCGCCGCCGCGATCGTCCTCTACTTCCACCTCGGCTACCCGTGGTGGCTGTTCCTCGTGCTGATCCTCGCGCGCGACCTGTCGATGCTCGGCTATCTCGCAGGACCGACCGTCGGCCGCGCGACGTACAACGCGGCGCACACGTACGCCGTCCCGGTCCTCCTCGCCGTCGTCGGTGTGCTGACCGGGAGCGACGGCGCCACGGAGATCGGCCTCGTCTGGACGGCGCACATCGGGATCGACCGTGCCCTCGGCTACGGGCTCAAGTACCGGACAGGCTTCAAGGACACGCACCTCCAGCGGGTGTAGCTACTCGACGACGTCGAGCAGGATGCCGCGCTCCTCCGGTGGCTCGTCGCCGAGCTCGTAGGCGGCGAGCACGGCCTCGGCGCACCGATCTGCGGACGCGTCGTCGCGTGCGTGCACCTCGGCGAGGTCGTCGCCCGCGAGGACCGTGTCGCCGCGCTTCGCGAAACAGAGGATGCCCACCGCGTGGTCGATCGGGTCCGTCTTCGTGCGGCGGCCGGCGCCCAGCTCGAGCGCGGCGAGACCGACGGCACGCGCACCGACCCGCCGGACGGCGCCGTCGCGCGGAGCGCTCACCGGCCGGCGGACGGGGGCCCGCTCCAGCGCGGAGGGATCCGGGTCGCCGCCCTGCGCACGGATCCAGCGCTCGTACGCCTCGAGCGCGCTGCCGTCTTCGAGCGCGGCCTCGGCCCTGCGCCGACCCTCCTCGACGTCGATCCCGAGATCGGAATGCGCGAGCAGGCGTGCGGAGGCGTCGAGGACGAGCTCGGTGAAGTCCTCGGGGCCGTCCCCGCGCACGGTGTCGCGTGCCTCCTCGACCTCGAGCGCGTTGCCTACCGCGCGACCGAGCGGCTGGTCCATGTCGGTCAGGAGGCACGTCACCTCGCGGCCGGCGCGGAGGCCGATGTCGCGCATCTGCTCGGCGAGGACCCGCGCGTCGTCGAGCGTTCGCATGAACGCGCCGTCTCCGACCTTGACGTCGAGGACGATCGCCTCCGCGCCCGCCGCGAGCTTCTTCGACATGATCGAGCTCGCGATCAGGGGCACGATGTCGACCGTCGCGGTCACGTCGCGGAGGGCGTACAGCTTCTTGTCGGCCGGGACGAGGTCCGCCGTCTGCCCGACGATGGCGATGCCGACCTCGCGGAGTTGCGCGACGAACTCCTCCGTGGTCAGCTCGACCCGGAACCCTGGGATCGACTCCAGCTTGTCGAGCGTGCCGCCCGTGTGGCCGAGCCCGCGACCGCTCATCTTCCCGATGGGGACGCCGCAGGCCGCGACGGTCGGGCCGACCGCGATCGACGTCTTGTCCCCCACGCCGCCCGTCGAGTGCTTGTCGACGACCTTGCGGCCGAGCAGCGAGCCGAGGTCGAGCGTCTCGCCCGAGCGGATCATCGCGTCGGTCAACGCGTCCGTCTCTGCAGCGCTGAGACCGCGGAAGTAGACGGCCATGCACCACGCGGCCAGCTGGTAGTCGGGCACCTCGTCCCGCGCGTAGGCGAGGATCAGCTCCGCGAGCTCCGCGGGATCGTGCTCTCCCCCGTTCCGCTTCTGCTCGATCAGCTCTGCCGGCCGGATCATCCGGCCCCCCGGCCGAGGAACGTCGGCGCCCTCACCGCTCGATGATCGCCCGACCCGGGGCTCCCTTGCCAGGGTGCTTCGCGCCGAGCCACGCAGAGACCGTCGCGCCGACGTCGCCGAACTCGCCGTCCTCGTGGATCCGGCCTGCAGCGTTCTTCCCGGCCGCGTACGCGAGCAGGAGCGCGTGCTCGCGCGAATGGTCCGTCGACGGCGTGGTCGGGTCGCAGCCGTGGTCGGAGGTTAGGATCAGGAGGTCGCCGTCGCGGAGCGCATCGAGGATGTCCGGGAGCCGACGGTCGAAGTCCTGCAGGCAGCGGTGGAAGTTCACCGGGTCGTTCCGGTGACCCCAAAGCTGGTCGGTCTCGACGAGGTTCACGAACACGAGCCCTGCGTCGACGTTCTCGAGAAGCTCGATCGTGCGGTTGATGCCGTCGACGTTCGACTTCGTCGGAAACGACTCGTCGATGTCGCAGCCCGCGAAGATGTCCGAGATCTTCCCGACGCCGTAGGTGGTGTGGCCCGCGTCGCGGATGGCCGTCAGGTAGTTCGGCCTGCGAGGCTCGAGCGAGAAGTCGTGCCGGTTCGGCGTGCGCTCGTAGTGCCCGGGCTCGCCCACGAAGGGTCGGGCGATGACCCGACCGACGGCATGCTTGCCCGTCAGGATCTCCCGCGCGGTGCGGCAGGCGCTGTAGAGCTCCTCGAGCGGAACGGTTT
>DASSVY010000231.1:0-4172 GCA_035705535.1 Gaiella sp.
CACGAAACGTGCTCTCACACGATGCCGCGGCCTGCGGCCGCATCGATGCTTCGGGGAGAGGAGGTCGATCACATGAAGCTCAGCGAGGTCATGACAGAAAATCCCGTCGCGGTGGGGCCCGAGACGCCGCTCAAGGACGTCGCCGACATCCTGCTCGAGCACCGGATCTCGGGAGTTCCGGTCATCGGCGAGCGGCTCGAGGTCCTCGGGGTCGTCTCCGAGGCGGACATCATCGCCAAGGAGGTCGGCCCGGATCCGCGCGACCGGCGCCTGATCTCATGGCTTCTGGGTGGCCGGTACGTCGACCGGGAGAAGATGGCGGCGCGGACGGCGGCCGAGGCGATGGGCTCACCGGCGATCACGGTCACCGAGCGGCAGACCGTTGCCGAGGCGGCGCGCCTGATGACTGACCTAGGGATCAAGCGGCTTCCTGTGGTCGACGACGACGGTGCATTGATCGGGATCGTGACGCGGACGGATCTCGTTCGCGCGTTCTCGCGGAGCGACAACGAGATCGAGTGCGAGATCCGGGAGATGTTCGCGACGCTCTGGCTCGACGAGCCAGGTCTGAGACTCCGCATCGAGCGGGGCGAGGTCGAGCTCACGGGAGAGATGACACGGCGGTCGGATGCCGAGGTTCTCGCCCGGCTGACGCGTCGCGTTCCCGGTGTGGTCGACGTGCGCTCGACGGTCGGCTGGGAATGGGACGACGGACACCCCGCGAAGGAGCGGCGCGCACGCGTCCCCGGCGGCACGGCAGGGAGCCGACGATGAAGACGATCGTCCTCGGAGTCGACGGGTCCGAGACCGCCAAGGAAGCCCTGACGCTTGCAGCGCGCGAGGCGGAGCTCCACGACGCCCGGCTGCGAATCGTCGTCGTCTGGCAGCTGTCCTCCCTCGTGTACGGCGGCGGGTTCGTCGCATTCGACGAGGAGACGTACGGCGCCCTGCGCGACCGGGCGCAGAGCGTCGCGGACGCGGCCGGCGCGGCCGTTGCCGAGCTCGCGCCTTCGGTCGAGTACGAGACGGTGGTGCTCGAGGGCCAACCGGCGGAGGCCCTGCTCGGCGCCTCGGCGGACGCCGACCTCGTCGTCGTCGGGAGCCGGGGCCTCGGCGGCTTCAAGCGTCTGATGCTCGGGTCGGTCAGCGACCAGGTCGTCCACCACGCGGCCTGCCCCGTGCTGGTCGTCCACCCGAAGGCATAGAGGGCAGCGGAGCGGGTTCGGCCGGGACCCGCCGGCACGCCGGAAATACGATTCCGACGCATGGGCGAAGGCCCGCCGATCCTGACCGTCCGCCTGTCGAAGACCTACGGCAAGACGGTGCACGCCCTGGTCGGCCTGGATCTGCGGGTCGAGCCCGGCGAGGTCTTCGGGTACCTCGGGCCCAACGGGGCGGGCAAGAGCACCACGATCCGGCTGCTCCTCGGTCTGATCCGGCCGAGCGGGGGCACGGCGACGCTGTTCGGCCTCGACTCGTGGCGCCAGGCGGTCGAGGCTCACCGACGGGTGGGATACCTCCCCGGAGATCTGCGGCTCTCGGATCGTCTGACCGGGGAGGAGCAGCTCGAGTCGCTTGCCAGGCTCCGCGGCGGCGTCGACGAGCGGCTGCGCGCCGCGCTCTGCGTGCGCCTCGGTGTCGTCCTCGACAGGCCGATCCGCCAGCTCTCGAAGGGCAACCGGCAGAAGCTCGGGATCGTCCAGGCGTTCATGCATCGCCCGGCGCTGGTCGTGCTCGACGAGCCGACGAGCGGGCTCGACCCGCTGCTCCAGAGCGAGGTTCGCGCTCTCATCCGTGAGACCGCCTCGGACGGCCGCAGCGTCTTCCTTTCGTCGCACTCGCTCGACGAGGTGCAGCACGTCGCCGACCGGGTCGGGATCATCCGCTCGGGGAGCCTGGCCGACGTCGACTCGGTCGAGAGCCTGCGCGAGCGCTCGCTGCGCCCTGTGACGATCACCTTCGCGGACGCCGCCGACCCCGAGCCGTTCGCGGCCGTCGCCGGCGTGCGCGTCGTGGGGGTGGACGGCGCGATCCTCCGCCTGGCGGCGCCCGAGCCTGCGATGGATGCGCTGGTGAAGGCCGCCGCCGCGCGCACCGTCGTCGATTTCGTATCCCAGCCAGCCGACCTCGAGGAGATCTTCCTCGAGCTCTATCGCGAGCCCGATGGCGGCGACTGAGCTCCTTCGCCGCGGTGTTCGGGACCATCGCCGGGCACTGGCTGCGTGGTGCGTCGGCGTGATCGGGTACGTCGCGCTCGTCACGGCGATCTTCCCGTCGATCCACGGCTCGCCGGAGTTCAAGCAGCTGGCGGAGAACTACCCCGAGGTGCTGAAGTCGTTCTTCGGCATCGGCGCCGGCGGGGACATCACCACCGGCGCGGGCTACATCGACATCGAGCTGTTCAGCCTCATGCTGCCACTGCTCGTGCTCGTCATGGCCGTGGGCTCGGGCGCGCGCGCCTTCGCGGGCGAGGAGGATGCGGGACGGCTCGAGCTGGTCGTCGCGTACCCGGTTCGGCGCCGCGACGCCGTCCTGGCAAAAGGCGCGGCCGTCGCAGCGGAGGTGCTCGCGGTCAGTGCGGTTGCGGGCCTCGCGCTCCTCGTCCTCGACCCGATCGCGGGGCTCGACCTCCGGGCGGGGCGGCTCCTCGGCGCGATCGTCTCGCTCGCCGTGCTCGGGCTGCTCTTCGGCTGGCTGGCGCTCGCGGTCGGTGCGGCGTTCGGGAGCCGGGCCCTCGCGATCGGCCTCCCGGCCGCCCTCGGAGCAGGCGGCTATCTCGTCAACGGTCTCCACGGGCTTGCCGCATGGCTCGATCCGTTCAGGCTCCTCTCGCCGTTCTGGCTCGTGGGCTCCTCGCCACTCCAGAGCGGGGTCGACGGCCTGGGGCTCGTCGCCGTCCTCGCCCTCGGCCTCGTCGTGCTCGGAGCCGGGTCGCTCCTCGTCGAGCGGCGGGACCTCGAGACGCCCTGACCCGGGAGGCTCCGCGGCCCGAGACCGGCCTCAGTAGTTCTCCGGCCGAGATCGGGGAGGGCACCGATGTTCGCGGTCGTCCGTCGCGCGACGCTTGCCGCAGACGAACCGAGAGGAGGCTGCCATGGCCAGCATCGAGGTACACGAACCGCCGGCCCCTGCCCAGGCGAGAGCCGACACCATGAGGGCGGCGGTCGTCGAGGACTTCGCGCAGCCGCTCGTCGTGCAAGAGGTCACCCGGCCGACGGCGGGCCGCGGCGAGATCGTCGTGCGGATGGAGACGTCCGGGCTCTGCCACACCGACATCCACGCCGCTCACGGCGACTGGCCCGTGAAGCCGAGCCCGCCGTTCATCCCGGGCCACGAAGGCGTCGGGATCGTCGTACAGGTCGGCGACGGCGTCGCGGAGGTCGCCCTCGGCGACCGCGTCGCGATGCCCTGGCTCGGATACGCGTGTGGCACGTGCGACTACTGCGTTTCCGGCTGGGAGACCCTCTGCCTCGAGCAGCGGAACATGGGCTACTCGATGGACGGAGGCTTCGCCGAGTACGTCAAGGCGTACGGGCGCTACGTCGTCAAGGTGCCGCCCGGTGTCGAGCCGGTCGATGCCGCCCCGTTGACCTGCGCGGGCGTGACGACCTACAAGGCTGTGAAGGTCGCGGGGACGCGCCCGTCCGACCTCGTCGCGATCTTCGGCGTCGGCGGCCTCGGTCACCTCGCCGTGCAGTACGCACGGATCGCGGGCGGGCGGGTGGTCGCGGTCGACCTCCAGGACGAGAAGCTCGCGCTCGCGCAGGAGCTCGGAGCCGAGTTCACCGTGAACGCCGCGAAGGAGGATCCGATCGAGGCGATCCAGCGGCTCGGCGGCGCCGACCAGGCGATCGCCCTGGCCGTGTCGCCCCGGGCCTTCGAGCAGGCCTACGGGTCGCTCCGGCGCGGCGGGAAGCTCGTCTTCGTGGGACTCCCTGCGGACAACACGATCGAGCTGCCGATCTTCGAGACCGTGCTCAACGGGATCACGGTCGTCGGCTCGATCGTCGGGACGCGGGTCGACCTCAGGGAGGTGTTCGAGCTCCACGCCGCCGGCCTGACCAGGGTGATCACCGAGGTCCGGTCGCTGTCGAGCGTGAACGAGGCGATCGACGACGTCGAAGCCGGGCGAGTGCCCGCGCGCGTCGTCTTCGTTCCATGAGATGAGAGGA
>DASSVY010000232.1:0-5360 GCA_035705535.1 Gaiella sp.
CTCGAGCGCCTTCACGATCTCGACGGTGCGCTTCGGGGCGAGCCCGAGCATCCGGCCGAAGCCGACGAGCTCCGGACGCACCTCCTCCCGTAGCTCGTCGAGCTCGGCGATCGTTCCCGTCCGCGCGAGCTCCTCGAGGCGCGTGGCGATCCCCGGCCCGATCCCGCGGAGCTCCTGCGCCCGGCCTTGTCTCGCGAGCTCGAGGATTGGCACGGGCGTTGCGCGGATCGTCTCGGCAGCCCGCCGGTAGGCACGTGCGCTGTACCCGGACGCACCGGCGAGGTCGAGCAGCCCGGCGAACGCTTCGAGGCGCTCGGCGACCGCGGCGTTGTCGAGGTCGGCCATGCCGCGAGTCTGCCCCTCTGGGCCGTTGGCTCAGTCCTCTTCGAGCCGGAGGTCGAAGCCCGCGGGTGCGTGGACGTTGACGAAACGCGCGATCGCGTCGCCGCGGTTCTCGAAGGTGTGCTCGACCCCCGGTGGCACGAGCACGAACGTTCCGGGCCCTGCGAGGACCTCCTCGTCGTCTGCCGTGAAGACCAGCTCGCCCTCGACCATGAGGAAGGCGTCGTCCTCCGACGTGTGCACGTGCGCGGGCGGGCCGTGCCTGTGCGGCTGGATCGTGATGATCGCGAGGTTGAACCGTGGGGTGTCGGCGCTTCGTGCGAGAAACTCGACGTTTCCGACGCGATGCCCTTCCCCGGGGCGGACGACGACGACCCGCTCAGCGCTCATCGGCAACTCCTCTCGATCGACTGACGGCGAGGTCACGGAGGAGGCCGTCCTCGAGGTCGTAGACGAGGCCGTGCACCGTGAGGTCGTCTCCGCGAGCCCAGGCGTCGCCGACGATCGTCGTCCTGCAGACGTTTGCCACCTGCTCGACGACGTTGAGCTCGCACAGGCGCGCGAGCCGATCCTCGTCGGCGAGAGGGGCGAGCTCTCCCGCATGGCTCTCGGCGACGTCTGCCACATGCCGCAGCCAGTTGTCGATCAACCCGTGTCGGCCCCCGTCGAGCGCCGCTGCGACCCCTCCGCACCCGTAGTGGCCGCAGACGATCACGTGCCGGACTCGAAGCACGTCGACGGCGTACTGGAGCACGGAGAGGCAGTTGAGGTCGGTATGGACGACGACGTTCGCCACGTTGCGATGGACGAATACCTCCCCCGGACGGAGGTCGAGGATCTGGTTCGCCGGGACGCGGCTGTCGGAGCAGCCGATCCACAGGTAGGCAGGTGCTTGGTGCTTGGCGAGGTCCGAGAAGAACGCGGGGTCGCGCGCGACCATCGCGCTCGCCCACGCGCGATTGCGCTCGAACAGCTTCTCGAGCCCGGCCACTGCGGCAGTATCGCGCCGCACGCTCGGGGTCCGGGGGATTCCAGCGCGGCAGGCCATCGATCAGGATGAGCGCTGCTGCGGGCTCAGTGACCGTGATTGGAGGTTGTCGTGCACCAACGGCTGTCAGTTGTCCTCTCCGCGACCGCGCTCGTCGTCGCGCTGCTCGGAGTCACCCCGATCGGCGATGCGGCACGGTCCGCGGTCGAGGCTGTGCCCCCGTTCGCCAAGCGCGCCGGAACGGCCGACAACGCGAAGCGACTGGGAGGGAAGAAGCCGTCCGCGTACGTGCGGGTCGGCGCGGGAGGGAAGCTCTCCGCGGCACTCCTCCCCGCCACAGCCCACGGCGCAGCCGGGCCGAAGGGCGACCCCGGCCCCAAAGGTGAAAAGGGCGACAAGGGAGAGAAGGGCGACAAGGGCGATCGCGGCCCGAGCGGGCTCGTGCGCGCGTACGCGAAGGGCACCGGGGGTGGCCCCACCCAGCCGCTCAAGGAGAATGGCGGCAAGCCGGTCACTCTGGCGACCGTCGACCTCCCGGCCGGACGCTACGCCGTATTCGGCTCGATCGCGCTGTCGGGCGCGGCGCCCAACTTCACCGGCATCTGCACGCTCAGTGCCGGCTCCGCCGAGGACTACGGCATCGTGGCGGCCTACAACGGCACGGGCACGCGGAACGTCGCGGACGATGCGTCGATGATGGTCCTGACCGAGCTTCCCGGGACGACGACCGTGAAGCTCGGCTGCTGGACGCCGCGCGCAGGGTCGTGGACCAATGCGCGGATCATCGCCGTCGAGGTGAGCGGCACGATCAAGGTCAACGTCCCGCCGGTGGCGCTCCCGCCGGGCGGCGGCCTGATCGGCGGCTGAGCAGGACCAGCGAGGGGTGGACGCTGTGTCCACCCCTCGCAGATCTAGCGGCTTGCCTGCTCGGCAGGCAGGACGTCGAAGCTGAACATCATCCCGCTCTCGTGGTGCTCGGCGATGTGGCAGTGCGCCATCCAGCGGCCGGGGTTCGTCACGTCGAGCAGGACGTCCACGATCTCGCCCGTGCGGAGAAGCACCGTGTCCTTCCACACGTAGTTCTCCTCCGTAACGCCGTCGCGGGCGAGCACGACGAAGCGGCCCGCGCCGTGGACGTGGAACGGGTGGTGCATCGGATGGTCGGAGTCCATCTCGTTGACCAGCCGCAGCTTGACTCGGTCGCCGACGCGGAACTGCCAGTCGATCGCGTGGTTTGCGTCGCCGGTCTCCTTGTCGACGAGGCTCCAGCGCGTATTCGCCGGCGTCGTGATCCGGTTGACGTCGACCATGTCGTCCTCCCACTCGATCCCGCCTGCGTCGGCGTGCGCGTGGTCGTGGCCATGGTCGTGCTCGTGCTGGTCGTGACCGGCGTGGTCGTGCCCGTGCATCTCGTGTCCCGACGCCGAAGCGACGACCGACGCCGGCAAGAGCTTCATGCCGCACTCCGGGCACTTGCCCGGCTCGTCGCTCGTGACCTCGGGGTGCATGGGGCAGACGAAGCTCTGCGGCGCGGCCGTAGGAAGGAGCTTCATCCCGCACTGTGGGCACTTGCCGGGCTCCTCGTTGACGACTTCGGGGTGCATGGGACACGCATAGACGACCGGGCCTTCGGGCGTGCCCAGGTCCATCTCGGCGACGAACGACAGCGTCTTGTCCGGCGGCGCGTCGACATAGGGGGCGAGACGCTCGCGCTCGGCCACCCACTCCGCGTTGTCCCGCAGCACGTCGAACTCTTCGCTCAGTGACGGCGAGACGGGCTCGGCGCCGACGTCGACCGTCGCCAGGGCGTAGGTCCGTTCGGGTGTTCGGTGCTCGAGCGTCAGCTGACCCGATTCGGCGAAGAGCACGTCGACGACGACCCGCTCGGAGGGCGCCAGGACGACCGAGTCGACGAGCTGCTCGTGCTCGCAGCGGCCGCTGTCCCCGCCGACGAGCTTCATCCGCGCGCCCGGGAGGGCAGCGTCGAAGACGCGCGTGTTGGCGGTGTTCGTCAGGTAGAGCCGGACGACCTCGCCGCGCTTGGCGCTGAGCGCGAGGTCGGTCTCGCCGCCGACCAGCATCACGTTCCCGAAGCGGCCCATGGCCGCGTACGTCGTCTCCGACGTGCTGAACGGAGCGATCGCGCCGTCCTCGATCAGCACGTCGTCGAGGGTGAGCGCCAGCTCGCGGTGCGCCGGAGGCCAGTAGTCGGGGTCGGTGGGGACGACGACGATGTTGCCGTAGAGGCCGAGCTCCTGGCCGTAGTCCTCCCGGATGTGCGGGTGGTACCAGTACGCGCCGGGGTCGGGGAACTCGATGCGGTACGAGAAAGTCCCGCCGACGGGTATCGGCGCCTGCGTCTCGTGCGTCCCGTCGTAGCGGTTGTCGAGCCGCAGGCCGTGCCAGTGCACCGTCGCCTCCAGGTCCCCGTCGTTGACGACGTTCACGGTGACCTCGGAGCCTTCGCTCACGCGGAGCGTCGGCCCGGGGATCGAGCCGTTGTAGGCGAGCATCCGGACGGTCGAGTCCCCGATCTGCTTGGCGACAGGAGCGATCCGGAGGTCGACGGCGTCAGCGTCGGCAAGGTCGACCACCTGCGTCGCCACCGCTTCGGGCAGGCCCTCCGTCGCGGTCGGGAACCGGTCGTCCGCGTGGCTGTGATCGTGTGTGTGCTCCATCGTCAAACCCCTTCCGTGGTGCGCGTCCGTCCGGTGGCTTCGATCTCGCGCGCGATGAACTCGGCGTCGTCGCCGACCCAGCCGATCAGAGCCGAGCCGCGAGTGTGCTGCCAGGTCAGGCCCAGGAAATAGAGACCAGGAACGTCGGTGACGCCGCGGCGGTGGCGCACGAGCCCGCTCTCGTCGAAGATCGGGAGCGCGATCCAGGAGTGGTCGGGACGGTACCCCGTCGCCCAGACGACGGCGTCGAGCTCGAGCGCGCTGCCGTCTTCGAAGCCAACCTTCCGGGCGTCGGCGTCGACGAGGCGCGGTCTGAGCTCGACTCCGTGTCGCCTTGTGACCTTGCGGGGGCTCGAACCGATCAGCGTGTCCCGAGCCCTGAGCCTGCGACCGAGCCGCGACTCGGCGGTCTTGCTCAGGATGCCGGCCTTCGTGAGCCACCAGAAGAGGTCGCGCCCGAGCAGGCGCTGCGGCAAAGGCTGCTGTCGGGAACCGACCGAGAGCACGACCTCACGCGTTGCAGAGAGCTCCTTGGCGATCTGAAACCCGGTGTTGCCGCCGCCCACCACGAGGATCGTTCCGTTCGGCATCTCCTCGGGCCGTCGGTACCCGACGGCGTGCGTCTGGAAGACATCCGGAGCGAGCTTCTCGGACAGCGTCGGAACGGCGGGCGTCTGGAACGGCCCCGTCGCGACGACGACCTGGTCTGCAGCGACGGTCTGTCCGTCGACGGTCAGGCGGAACCTGGTGTCGTCGCCTGTGTCGAGCTGCTCGACCTCGCTGTTCGGCGCGATCGGGAGCTCGAAGGCCTCGGCGTAGCGCTCGAGGTAGGCGATCACCTCGTCGCGGGTCGGGTAGCCGTCGGGGTCGCCGGGGAACGGCATCCCGGGCAGGGCGCTGTACCGGCGCGGTGTGAAGAGCGTCAGCGAGTCCCACCGCTCGCGCCACGCGGGGGCGATCCCGCCCGCTCGCTCGAGGATCACGAACCGCCGACCCTGGCGCTTCAGGAACTGGCCGACCGCGAGGCCGGCCTGGCCTGCGCCGATGACCGCGACTTCGACGTCGGCCGGGCTGTGAGGCGGCGCTGAGGGTTGGGCGTGAGCCTCGCTCATCGCCCCATTCTCGTTCCCGGCGTGATGCTCTCCAAACGTCGCGCGGGACACGTGGATTCGTTCCGGAGCCGCGATCGTCCCGAGCCAAGCGTCAGGAGTCAGCGATACCGAAGTACGGGTTCGAGCACGACAAGCTCGAGCGGGCATCGAGGCGACGTGGGATCGGGGGACTCGCACGCTTCTCGAAATGAACTGCCACGCCTTCTCGCCGGGACCGACCCAGGGGTGCCCGTACATCGC
>DASSVY010000233.1:0-13419 GCA_035705535.1 Gaiella sp.
GAGCCCGGCGAAGCCCGCGACGCCGATCGTCGCAAGGTCGGTGCCCGATCCCTTGACCCACAGAAGGCGAATCCCGCGGCCGAGGTGGTCGGGGACGGTCTGTTTCGCCGAGGTGTTTCCTCCCCCCTGGTTCGCGAGGGCGCGGTCCGCGCCGAGGAGGTTGGAGCGGTAGACGAGCCCGTCCAGCGCGTCGTCCGCCCGGGCCGCGTCGTCGTCCCAGCGGTCGTCGGGCGCAGGGATCCCGCGAAGGACGCCCACGACCTCGGTCATGCCGAGACCTCCAGCGAGCGGCCGGCCACGATCGCCGCGAAGCGTCCGCGCGCCTCGTCCCACTCAGGCTTCTCGTCCGGCTCGTACAGCGTGGGCTCGAACGACGCGCGTACGATCTCGCGCCCTTCCCCGAGGGACGAGATCTCACCCGCTGCCATCGCCTGCACGAGCAGGTTGCCGAGCACGGTGGCCTCGTCGGGCCCCGCGAGGACAGGCAGGCCTGAAGCGCTCGCGGTCCACCTGCACAGAAGCTCGTTCCGTGCGCCGCCACCCACGACGTGGATCTCCGCCGGCTCCGCACCGGTGACCTCCGCGAGCGTCTCGATCGTCTCGGCGTGCTTCAGCGCCAGGCTCTCGAGGATGCAACGTGCCGTTGCGCCCGCGTCGGACGGCGGCGTCTGCCCCGTCGACGCGCAGAACGCCCTGATCCGCGCCGGCATGTCCCCGGGCTCGGTGAACGCGGGGTCGTTGGGGTCGACGAGGGCGCCGAACCCCGGTGCGTCGTTCGCCAGCGCCACCAGCTCGTCGAAGCCGTAGTCGGCGCCCTCGTCCGCCCAGACGCGTCGGCACTCGTGCAGCATCCAGAGGCCGGTGACGTTCCGCAGGAGCCGGACCGTGTCGTCGACGCCGCCCTCGTTCGTGACGTTCGCGGCGTACGACGCATCGGTGATCACCGGCTCGTCCACCTCGAGCCCGACGAGAGACCAGGTGCCCAGGCTGACGAAGAAGGAGTCAGGACGGCGGAACGGCACCGCTGCGACGGCCGAACCGGTGTCGTGCGTGGCGACGGCCACGACCTCCGCCTCGCCGAGGTGCGTCTCCTCCCTGACGGCGGCCTCGAGCGCGCCGAGGCGCGTTCCCGGCTCCACGACCTCCGGCAGCAGGCGAGCGGGGACGTCGAGCCGCTCGACGAGATCGTCCGCCCATCCCCGCGCGCGCGGATCGAAGCACTGCGTCGTGCTGGCGTTCGTCCGCTCCGACGTGCGGGCGCCGCAGAGCCACGAATGCATCAGGTCCGGGATCAGCAGGAGCGAATCGGCGGCTTCGAGGACGGGATCCGACTCCCCTGCCATCGCGGCGAGCTCGAAGATCGTGTTGATCGGCAGCAGCTGGATGCCCGTGCGGTCGTAGAGCTCACGCGCCGAGATCCGCTCCAGCACGCCGTCGACGGCGCGGGCCCGACGAGCGTCCCTGTAGTGGACCGGGTTCCGTAGCAGCCGCCCGCCGCGGTCGACGAGCCCGAAATCGATCGCCCACGAGTCGACGCCGACCGAGGCGATCGGGGCGCCTTGCGCGGCCGCCGCGCGCAGCCCGTCGAGCACCTCGCGATAGAGCCCGAGGACGTCCCAGTGCAGGGTCTCCCCCAGTCTCACCGGCACGTTCGCGAAGCGATGGACCTCGGTGGTCTCGAGACGCTCGCCGTCGAAGCGACCCACGGCGACACGACCACTCTGTGCGCCCAGATCGACGGCGGCGAAGGTCGTCACCGGCCGACCGCCCGATCCGGCGCCGGCACGCGCCGAAGATCGCGAGGGCGCGCGGGCACGGCCTCGTGCGGACCCGGGTCGGCGATGACGACGTCGAGCCCTTCGGCGCGCCACGCCTCTACCTGATCAGCCGGCGCGCCGAGATCGGTGACGACACCCGCGAGGTCCTCGACCTGGACGAAGGGCAGGAGCGCGCTCCGGTGCCACTTCGTCCTGTCGATGATGCCGTAGACCTGCTCGCACGCATCGGCCATCTCCTGCTTGATGCGCACCTCGTCCGGGTTGAGGTCCATCAGCCCACGCTCGAGGCTGAGCCCGCGGGCGCCCAGGAAGCCCTTGTTGATCCGCGTCGACCGGAGGACGTCCGTTCCGAGGTCGCCGACGAGAGACATGGCGGAGAGCCGCAGCACGCCGCCCGTAACCAGCACGGTGATGCCCGGGGCGTCCGCGAGCGCTGTTGCGACGAGGAGCCCGTTCGTGACGACGACGAGCTCCCGCATCGATCGCAGCTCGAGGGCGAGGTAGTAGGCGGTGGTGCTGGCGTCGAGCGCGACCGCCTCGCCGTCGTCGACCATCGCAGCCGCAGCGCGGGCAATCGCGCGTTTCGGCTCGACCTCCAGCCGCAGGCGCAGGTCGAACCCGACCTCGGGGCCGTCCCGCAGCGCCCGAACCCCGCCGCGGATGCGTGCGACGAGCCCCTGCCCGGCCATCGTCGACAGATCGCTGCGGACGGTGACCTCGGAAACCGAAAACGTCTCCGCAAGTTCCGCAACCTGCACGGAATCCCGCGTTTCGAGGAGCCGCAGCACGTGCTGCATCCTCTCCTGCTGCGGTAGACCCGAAAGTGCGTCGCTCATCGGTCGCTGCGACGATATGCCGTTCATCGTGCACGGTCAAGAGTTCCGCTTTCGATTCGACTCATAACGAAAGCGATTCGAAATCACGTGGCCGATCCGTCAGACTGCCGGAGCCATGAGCGACGACCGCCTGCTCGATCGCCTCGACCGTCTCGAGATCGAGACGCCGTCGTGGGGCTACGGCAACTCAGGCACGCGGTTCCACGTCTACCCGTGGCCGGGCGCCGCCCGCACCGTCGAGGAGCGCATCGCCGACGCGGCCCTCGTCCACCGTCTCACCGGCTGCTGTCCGCGGGTCGCGATCCACATCCCCTGGGACCGCGTCGACGACTACGGCGCGCTGGCCCGCCTTGCCGTCTCCGAGGGCGTCGTGGTCGGAGCCGTGAACCCGAATCTCTTCGGCGACGACGACTACCGCCTGGGCAGCTTGTGCAGCCCCGACGACGGGGTGCGCGCGAAGGCGCTACGGCATCTCGCCGAGTGCGTCGAGATCGCCCGGGCGGTCGACTCCAGCCTGATCAGCCTGTGGCTCGCCGACGGCACGAGCTACGCGGGCCAGGACGACCTCCGGGGCAGGTACGACCGTCTGGTCAGCGGGCTCGAGGAGACGTATGCCCTCCTCGATCCGGAGATGGCCCTGCTCGTCGAGTACAAGTTCTTCGAGCCCGCCTTCTACTCCACGGACCTGCCCGACTGGGGCACCGCGGCGCTCCTCTGTCGACGCCTCGGGCCGCAGGCCCGGGTGCTCGTCGACACCGGCCATCACCCGCAGGGTACGAACATCGAGCAGATCGTGGCCCGGCTGCTCGCCGAGGATCTTCTCGGCGGGTTCCACTTCAACAACCGCAAGTACGCAGACGACGACCTCATCGTCGGCTCGGTCGACCCCTTCGAGCTCTTCCGGATCATGGCCGAGCTCACGCATGGCGACGAGCTCGACCGCGTCGCGCTCCTGATCGACCAGTCGCACAACGTCGAAGGGAAGATCGACGCGATGATCCAGTCCGTCGTCAACATCCAGACCGCGTACGCGAAGGCGCTCCTGCTCGACCGTTCTCGTCTCGCGGAGGCGCAGATGGTCGGCGACGTGCTCGGCGCCCATCGCGTCCTGCTCGACGCGTACGAGACCGATGTGCGGCCGCTGCTCGCCCGGTATCGCGAGCGGCGCGGGCTCTCCGCTGATCCCGTGACCGCATTCCGCGACGGCGGATATGCGGAGCAGCGCATCGCCGAACGCGGCATCGCGTCGATCGAGAGCGCCTACGAGCAGGGCTGAGGCTAGGCGGACCCGCGCGGCCGCGGCACGAGTCGCTCGAGCTGGGTGACGTGCGCCGGCTCGAGCTCGTCGATCGAGCGGGCGCCGAGGAGCTTCATCGTCCGGGTGAGCTCCTCGGCCAGGATCGTGATCGCCCGGTCGACACCGGCGCGACCGCCCGCCATGAGCCCGTAGAGGTACGCCCGGCCGACCAGCGTGAAGCGCGCGCCGAGTGCCACGGAGGCGACGACGTCGGCGCCGTTCATGATCCCCGTGTCGAGATGCACCTCCACGTCGCCGCCGATCTCGCGGACGACGTCCGGCAACAGGTGGAACGGTACGGGCGCACGGTCGAGCTGTCTGCCGCCGTGGTTCGAGAGCGTGATCGCGTCGACCCCGAGCGACGCGACCCGCCGGGCGTCCTCGAGCGTCTGGATGCCTTTGACGACGAGTTTCCCCGGCCACTGCTCCCTCACCCAGGCGAGGTCCTCGTCGTCGAGCGTCGGGTCGAACATCGTGTCCAGGAGCTCGGCGACGGTGCCCTCCCAGCGGTCGAATGAGGCGAACGCGAGCGGCTCGGTCGTGACGAAGTCGAACCACCAGGCCGGGCGGCGGAGCGCGTCGACGGCGGTGCTGAGCTTGAGCCTCGGCGGGATCGTCATCCCGTTCCGACGGTCGCGCAGCCGGGCGCCGGAGACAGGAACGTCCACTGTCACGAGCAACGCGTCGAACCCGGCGGCGGCCGCGCGCCGCACGAGCTCGAGCGAGCGGTCGCGGTCCTTCCACATGTACAGCTGGAACCAGTTCCTGCCACCCGGGTTCGCCGCGGCGACCTCCTCGACGGACGCCGTGCCGAGGGTGGAGAGCGAGAACGGGATCCCGACTGCCCCCGCAGCGGCCGCGCCCGCCAGCTCGCCCTCGGCGCGCATCAGCCGCGTGAACCCCGTCGGTGCGATCCCGAACGGAAGCGCCGAGGGACCGCCGAGCACCTCGACGCTCGGGTCGACCGAGGACACGTCGCGCAGGATCTGCGGATGGAACTCGATGTCCTGGAACGCCTGCCGCGCACGAGCGAGGGAGGTCTCCCTTTCGGCCGCCCCGTCCGCGTAGTCGAACGCCGCCCGCAAGGTCCGCCGCCTTGCGAGCGCGCGGAGATCGTCGATCGTGAGAGCGGCCGCCAGCCTGCGCTCGGTGACGTTCAGGCCCGGAACGTCGAACCCGAGGAGCGGCGTGAGCTCACGCAGGCGCGGCCGCCGACGTCGAAGCCTCGCCTTTCCCATCGCGCCCTCCGTCCTCCGGGGTCCCGACACAGCGTGGCACGCTAGCGTGCTCGTCAGCGAATGCAACGCGTCTGCTTCCTGCTGCGGATCAAGCCCGAGCATCGCGAGGAGTACCTCGCGCGCCACGAGGCAGTGTGGCCGGAGATGCTCGATGCGCTCCGAAGGACCGGCTGGCGGAACTATTCGCTGTTCATCGCCGACGACGGGCTCGTCGTCGGATACCTCGAGACCGACGATTTCGACGCTGCCGTCCAGGCGATGTCAGGGACGGACGTCAACGCCCGCTGGCAGGCGGAGATGACGCCCTTCTTCGATCTCCGCGGTCGGCCGCCCGACCAGGGCTTCGTCCTCCTCGACGAGTACTTCCATCTCGACTGAGAGCTCGTCTCAGAATGAAGCCTCGTGCCGCCGTGTCGCGCTGCGCGGCGAGCCCGCCTCAGTCGCCCGCGGCGACGCCCTCGAGCGGGATCAGGCTCGCCTCGGCCATCGCGAGCGCGGCCGGCTTCGCCAGCTTGAGCCGCTTCGGGCGGGGCATGCCCGCCTCGATCCAGCGGTCGATCTCGTGGAACAGCTCCTCGATCAGCACCTCGGATGAGACCTTCTTCAGGACACGACCGTGCGCATAGACGAATCCGACGTCGCGGCCGCCCGCAATCCCGAAATCGGCGTCACCGGCCTCCCCCGGTCCGTTCACCGCACAGCCCATCACCGCGACCTCGAACGCCTGCGGGTACTCGCGCAGACGCTCCTCGACGACGACGGCGAGGCTCTCTACACCCACGTTGTCGCGTCCGCAGGACGGGCAGGCGATCATCACGGGGCCGCGCTCGCGAAGCCCGAGCGCCTTGAGGATCTCCCAGGCGACCTCGACCTCCCTCACCGGGTCCGCGGTCAGCGAGACGCGCATCGTGTCGCCGATCCCGTCCATCAGGAGGGAGCCCATCCCGACGGCACTCTTGATCGAGCCCGCAAAGGGCGTTCCTGCCTCGGTCACGCCGAGGTGGAGCGGATACGGCACCCGGGCGGAGAGCATCCGGTAAGCGCGGATCATCGTGGGGACGTGGGAGGCCTTCACCGAGATCTTGAAGTCGCGGTAGTCGAGCCGCTCGAGGATCGCGACCTGCTCCAGCGCCTCGACGACGAGGGCCTCCGCCGTGTCCTTGCGCGCCAGCTCGTCGAGGTGCTTCGGCAGCGAGCCCGCGTTCGCGCCGATCCGCATCGGGATGCCGGCCTTCTTCGCCGCCTTCACGACCTGCTCCGTCTTGTCCGGCCCGCCGATGTTCCCAGGATTGATCCGCACGGCATGCACCCCTGCGTCGATCGCTTCGAGCGCGAGGGACGCGTTGAAGTGGATGTCCGCGATCACCGGGATCGGCGAAAGGCGGACGATCAGCGGGAGTGCCTGCGCGTCCTCGCGCTTGGGCACCGCGACGCGCACGATCTCGCAGCCGGCGGAGGCGAGCGCGGCGATCTGCGCCGTCGTCGCCCCGACGTCGTGCGTCTTCGTCAGGGTCATCGACTGCACGACGACGGGTGCGCCGCCGCCGATCACGACGCCACCGACCTTGATCTGGTGCGCGCTGGGCATCGGCGTCAGGGTACCGCCGGGACTACGGCGTGTACTGCTGGTCCAGCGCTCGCACGGTGTCACCCGCGACGCGGACCCAGTAGCCGGCCTGCGGCTCCCAGAGCGGATGAGGAACCTTCTTGCCGGCGAGCGCTCGGGCCAGCTCCGGCACCGTGATCGACGTCGCCTTCGGTCCGCGGGTCATCACTGTGACGCGTGCCCGCGGCGCGACGCGAAACGTGAGGAGCCGATGACTGTCGTCGCGGGTGTAATGGTCGTTCGGCACTGCCTCTCCCGGGCCGATCGCGCCGTCCTCCACCGCGGCCCGCTCCGCCGTGAGACCCGAGAGGAACAGCGCGGGGTCGACACGGAGCTCCCAGCGCCCTCCGTGTCGCACGAGGGACTTTGCATGGGCGTAGAGCACGATCTCGCGCGGGGGGCCGAAGGGCGGTCTCGGGAGGAACGGCGTCGCGGACGGTGCCGCGTGCGCCGGCGACGGTCGAGCCGGCAGCCCTACGAGCCACAGCAGCAGGGCGAGCCCGGCGGCGGCCCCGACCCACGCAACGCGACGACGGTTCATGTCCCCTCCTTCGGGCCGACGTATGAACGCGCCGCGATCATGCGCCGCGTTCCGGATGGACGCAACCGGGGCGCCGCGCACCCGGCGCGGAACCTGCACCATCCCGCCGTGCCCCTCACGCCGACGCACTCGCCGTGGTCGTTCGAGCCGGCGCCCGACGACCATCCGGAGGACCTTTGGGCGCTCGGCGCCGACCTCGAGCCGGGAACGCTGCTCGCTGCGTACCGGGTTGGCCTCTTCCCGATGCCGATCGGGCCGCGGCTCGGATGGTTCTCTCCGCGTCGCCGCGCGATCGTGCCGCTCGACGGGTTCCGACCTTCCCGCTCGCTCCGCCGCGCGGCACAGCGCTACGAAATCCGTGTCGATGGCGCGTTCGCGGACGTCGTGGCGGGCTGCGCGCGGCCTGGCGATCCACACAGCTGGATCGACGCCGGGTTCGAGGCCGCCTACGGCCGCCTGCACGAGCTCGGCTGGGCACACTCCGTCGAGGCATGGGATGCCGACGGGCTCGCCGGTGGCCTCTACGGGGTCTCGATCGGCGGCTCGTTCGCCGCGGAGTCGATGTTCCATCGCAGGACCGACGCCTCGAAGGCCGCCTTCGTCGCGCTCGTCGAGCAGATGCGAGCCGCGGGTGACGCGTCCCGTCGACTGCTCGACGTCCAGTGGCTCACACCACACCTCGCGAGCCTCGGCGCGACCGAGCTCTCGCGCGCGCAGTACCGCGTCAGGCTCGCCGACGCGTTGGTGCTGCGGCCGGCGTTTCTCTAGGACAAGCGGCCGATGTCGTTCGTGAGCCCGATCACGAACAGCAAGAGCACGATGCCGATCCCGACGACCGAGACGCGCTCGTAGATCTCGCGGCGAACTGCCCGCCCGCGAACGCCCTCGGCGACCGCGAAGACGATGTGGCCGCCGTCGAGCGGCAGCAACGGCAGCAGGTTGAGCAGCGCGATCGAGAGCGAGATCAGGCCGAGGACGAAGAGGAAGCTCTCGGTCCCCTGTTTCGCCGCGTCCGAGGAGCCCTGGACGATGCCGACCGGGCTCGAGATGTCCTTTCGTCCCGATCCGGTGACGAGGCGCCCGAGCGACGCCCCGATCTCGCGGGTGACCCGCCAGGTCAGGCTCAGGGACTCGCCCGCCGCCTGGTCGAAAGGCAAGCCTTCGCCCGCAAGGACGAACCCGAGCCGGTAGCGCCCGTCGTTGAGCCGTGCGGACGTCGCGGGCAGAACGACCAGCGTGCCGTCGCGCGCCACCATGAGGGTGAGCGGCTTCCCGTCCGACGACGCGATCGACTGGGCGATGTCGTCGGCCCCGACGTGGTCGTCGTTGATCGAGACGATCGTGTCCCCGGAGCGGAGACCTGCCTTGATGGCGGGGGAGCCGGCGGAGACGGACTCGACGGTGGTGGTCGCGCGGCCGACCGAGGTCATGTACAGCCCGGTGAAGAGGACGAGCGCGAGGAGGATGTTCGCGGCGGGGCCCGCGGCGATCGCGGCCACGCGCTTCCAGGTCTTCGCGCGCCAGTACGCGTCGGGCCCGAGCGCGTCCTCGAGGTCGTCGAGCGACTTCGTCAGAGCGGTGGACGCGGCCTGTGACAGCGAACGCTCGGCCGCGAGCCTGCGGAGCACGTCAAGCGTGTCGCGGGCTGCATCGTGGTCGTCCGCGGCGAGCGCGTTCCGGAGCCTGCTGACGGCGCCGCCGAGGGACGGATCCTCCTGAAGAGCGCGCGACGTGCCGGCGTCGACGTCGACCGGCGCCGGCCGGTGCATCCCGGGGATCTTCACGAAGCCACCGAGCGGGATCGCGCCGACGCCGTATTCGATCCCGCCGCGCGTCGTCTTCCAGATCGCGGGCGGAAAGCCGACGTAGAAGCGGCGCGGGCGCATGCCGAGGGCGAGCGACACCGTGAAGTGACCGAGCTCGTGGATGAAGACCAGGAACCCGAGCCCGACGATGGCCACGAAGATCGTCATGCCGGCTGCAACCTTCGCGATGCGACGCGCCGAGCCTCGTCGTCCGCCTCCACGAGCTCCGCGAGGTCACGGGCTGGAGCGCCTTCGACCGCCTCGAGCGTCTCCCCCACGACCTCGGCGATCTCGGGAAAGCGCAGGCGGCCCTCGAGGAACGCCTCGACTGCGACCTCGTTCGCCGCGTTGAACGCACACGGCGCGGTGCCGCCACGCGCCCCCGCCGCACGCGCGAGTGCGACGAGTGGGAAGGCGTCGTCGTCGACCCTCTCGAACGCGAGCGTGAGGCCCTCGAGCTCGAGCTGCTCGACCGGCGTCGAGGCGCGCTCCGGGTAGGTGAGCGCATACGAGATCGGCACCCGCATGTCGGGCAGACCGACGTGCGCCAGCAGCGCGCCGTCGCGGAACCGCGCCAACGCGTGGACCACCGACGTCGGGTGAACGACGACCTGAATCTTCTCGTACGGGATGCCGAACAGCCAGTGCGCCTCGATCAGCTCGAGGCCCTTGTTCGCGAGCGTCGCCGAGTCGATCGTGATCTTCGGGCCCATCGACCACGTCGGGTGGCGGAGCGCCTCTTCGGGCGTGACATCGATCAGCTCCGCCTTCGTGCGGCCGCGGAACGGCCCTCCGGACGCCGTCAGGACGACGCCCGCGACCGCCTCGGGCGTGCGTCCCTCGAGGCACTGGTGCAGGGCGGAGTGCTCGCTGTCGACGGGCAGGAGAAGCCCTCCACCCCGCTTCTGCGCCGCGAGCGCGAGCTCGCCGGCGGCTACGAGGCTTTCCTTGTTCGCGAGGGCGAGGGTGACGCCGGCCCCGAGCGCCCAGAGCGTCGCTTCGACGCCGGCAAACCCCACGACGGCGTTCAGCACGATGTCGGGCTCGCATCGCTCGAGCAGCGCGACGGGATCGCCGCCCACGTCGAGGTGCGCGACGCCGTGCTCGGCGGCGAGTTCGTCCAGCGGAGTCGAGGCGGACTGGAGCGCGCACAGCGCGAGCTCCGGATGCGCCGAGACGACCTCGATCGCCTGGCGGCCGATCGAGCCGGTGGCCCCCAGGAGCGCGACGCGTCTCACCTCCGGAAGGATGCCTGACGTCGTCCGGGACTAGCCGAGCGCGAGCAGCGTGAAGTACGCCGCGGGACCAGCCCAGAGGAGCGAGTCGACCCGATCCAGGACGCCTCCGTGGCCCGCGAGCAGGCTCCCGGAGTCCTTCACCCCCAGATCCCGCTTGACGGCGGACTCGAAGAGGTCGCCGAGCGTCGCCGCGAGGGCGATCGCCAGCCCGAGCAGGAGCGACTCGCCGGTCGAGACGACGTCCTGCTCGTAGAGGGCGAAGAACGTGACGGCGACACCGACGAGCGTCCCCGCGACGAACCCCTCGATGGACTTGCCGGGCGAGATCGCGGGCGCCAGGCGATGCCGCCCGATCGCACGCCCGACGAAGAACGCCGCGGTGTCGTCCGCGAAGACGGTGAGGAGCACCGTGAAGATCAGCAGCCGACCGTCGTCGGCGATGTCACGCACGAGCAGCAGCTGCGCGAGCCCGCCCCCGACCCAGGCGACGCCGAGCAGGGTCGTCGCGAACGCGGCGACGGCGTTCTGGCGGACGCTCGAGACGAAGAACGCGACGAGCGCGATCGGCAGCGTCGAGAGGACCCCGGCGAGGAGCCACGGCAGCCCGCCGAGCTGCGCTCCGAGCAGCGTCAGCACGAGACCGGCGTAGCCGCCGAGCACCATCGGGTGCAGCCCCCGCGCCATCCCGTAGAGCTCGTGGAGCGCGAGGAGCCCGCCCACGAGCGCGAGGGCGAACAGCCACCAGCCGCCCGCCCAGACGATCCCGAGGACGATCGGCAGGAGGACCAGCGCGACGAGGACCCGCGAGAAGAAGGGACTCACGCGAGATCCCGTGCGCCGAAGCGGCGGCTGCGGATCGCGTACTCGTCCACTGCGGCGCGCAGGTCGTCGGCGTCGAAATCCGGCCACAGCGTGTCCGTGAAGACCAGCTCCGCGTACGCGGCCTCCCAGAGGAGGAAGTTCGAGAGCCGCAGCTCGCCCGACGTGCGCACGAGGAGGTCGACGTCACCGAGGTCGGGCGCGTAGAGCCGCGAGCCGACCGCAGTCTCGTCGACGTCCTCCGCGACGACACCTTCCTCGACGAGCTGCCGGGCCGCGTGCACGAGCTCCGCGCGCCCGCCGTAGTCGAACGCGATCCAGAGCTGAAGCGTGTCGAGGTGCGCCGTCCGCTCCTCGAGCGCGCGCATCTTCGTCCCGAGCCACGGGTCGACGCGATCCCGCCGGCCGAGGAAGCGTGTCCTGACGCCCTGCTCGGCGAGGTCGGGGAGCTCGCGGTCGATCGTCTCGGAAAGAATCTCCATCAGGTCGGCGACCTCAGCGTCGGGACGCGACCAGTTCTCCGTCGAGAACGCGTAGACGACGAGCGAGCGGACGCCGAGGTCGATCGCCGCCTCGACGGTGCGACGGAGGGCCCGGGTACCTTCGCGGTGCCCCGCCTCGACGGGAAGGCCGCGGCTCTCCGCCCAGCGGCCGTTGCCGTCCATGATGATCGCCACCGTCCCCGGGACTCCCTCCCGAGAACCAGGAGAACCTGAGATCGCTCCTCCCCTCGACGGGTTCGAGCCTCCAGGGAGGCTCAAACCTCCATGATCTCGGCTTCCTTGTGCTTCAGCAGCTCGTCGATCCGCTTCACGTGGTCGTCGGTCAGCTTCTGCACCTGCGTCTCCGCGCGCCGCTCCTCGTCGTCGCCGACGTCGCCGTTGCGGACGAGCTCCTCGAGGTGGCGCATGACGTCGCGCCGCACGTTGCGGATCGCCACCTTGCCCTCTTCCGCGTACTTGCGGACGAGCTTCACGAGCTCCTTGCGACGCTCCTCGGTCAGCGCCGGGATGGGGAGGCGGATCAGCTTGCCGTCGTTCGAGGGCTGGAGGCCGAGGTCGGACTCCATGATCGCCTTCTCGATCGCCTTGATCTGGGTCGGGTCGTACGGCTGCACCGAGAGCAGCCGGGCCTCCGGCGCGCCGATCGTCGCCATGTTCGAGAGGGGCGTCGGCGTGCCGTAGTAGTCGATCGTGATGCGGTCGAGGAGCGCGGTCGACGCACGCCCCGTCCGGACGGAGTTGAACTCCGTGCGCGTGTGGTCGATCGATCCGTCCATCCGTCGCACGCAGTCCGCCAGGAACTCCTCGATCGCAGCCACCGAGCCTCCTACCTATCCGTCGTTGTCACCCGTCGCCGTCGTGACGAGCGTCCCGATCCTCTCACCCCGCGCGGCCCGTGCGATGTTGCCGTCGGCGAGCTCGAACACGTGGATCGAGACGCCGTTGTCCATGCACAGCGACAACGCGGTCGTGTCCATCACGCGCAGACCGCGCTCGATCGCCTGGAGGTGCGTCAGCTCGGGGAGAAACCGGGCGTCGGCGTCGGTGCGCGGGTCGCCGTCATAGACGCCGTTGACGCCGTGCTTCGCCATGAGGATCGCTTCGGCGCCGATCTCCAGCGCGCGCAGCGCTGCTGCCGTGTCCGTCGTGAAGAACGGGTTTCCCGTCCCGGCCGCGAAGATCACGACACGCCCCTTTTCGAGGTGGCGGATCGCGCGGCGGCGGATGTACGGCTCCGCGACCTCCGAGACCGCGATCGCCGACTGGACGCGCGTCTGCGCGCCAACGCGCTCGAGGCCGTCCTGGAGCGCGAGGGCGTTGAGGAGCGTCGCGAGCATCCCGGCGTAGTCCGCCGTCGCCCGGTCCATCCCCTCCGCCGCGGCCTTCAGGCCGCGGTAGAAGTTGCCGCCGCCGACGACGATCGCGACCTCGGTCCCCGACTGCTGCACCGCGACGACCTCGCGGGCGATCGCCGAGAGCGTGCGAGGGTCGACGCCGTAGTCGCGGCCGCCCATGAGGCTCTCGCCGGAGAGCTTGAGCAGAACCCGGCCGAAGCCCGTCTGCCCGGCGCCCGCCTCGGGGCGCGTCTCCTCCGACGAGGTCGTGCTCATCCCAGCTGCAGCCGCTCGAACTCGAGCACCTCGGCGCTCTCGTCCGCGAGCGCCTGGCCGACCGTGCTGGACGGATCGTGGATCCACGGCTGGTCGACGAGCACGCGTGCACCGAAGAAGCGCTTCTGGAGCATGCCGTCGACGATCT
>DASSVY010000234.1:0-16112 GCA_035705535.1 Gaiella sp.
CGAAGGGCAAGAGCGAGCCGGTCGAGGCGTGGGAGGCTGTCGAGGCCCTCGGGCGGGTCTCCGGGCCGGGAGACGAGGACCCCGGGGCGCCGCTCGTCGGGCGCGAGAACGAGCGCGCGCTTCTCCTCGGCGCGTTCGCCCGCGTCCGGGTCGAGCGCTCGCCGCAGCTCGTGACGCTCGTCGGCGTGCCGGGGATCGGAAAGAGCCGGCTCGTCGTCGAGCTGCGCGAGGCGGCGGCCGACGACGAGGAGATCATCACCTGGCGCTACGGCCGTTGCCTGCCCTACGGCGACGGTGTGACGTTCTGGGCGCTGGGCGAGGTCGTCAAGGCGCAGGCGGGCATCCGCGAGAACGACGCCGGCGCCCTCGCAGCCGAGAAGCTGGCGCGCGCGGTCGCCGACCTCGTCGACGAGGGCGACCGGCGGTGGGTCGAGCCGAGCCTGCGCCCGCTGGTGGGGCTCGTGCCCGAGGACG
This sequence comes from Gaiella sp., assembly GCA_035705535.1. Taxonomy (GTDB): domain Bacteria; phylum Actinomycetota; class Thermoleophilia; order Gaiellales; family Gaiellaceae; genus Gaiella. The sequence continues at coordinate 475 of DASSVY010000234.1, forward strand.
TCGCGCTCGCCGACCGCCGGACGGAGCTGCAGGCGGGCTGGCGCGTGTTCCTCGAGTCGCTCGCCGAGCAACGGCCGTTGATCGTCGTGATCGACGACCTGCAGTGGGCCGACGACGAGCTGCTCGACTTCGTCGACGGGCTCGTCGACCTCGTGGAGGGCGTGCCGCTCCTCGTGGTGTGCTGCGCCCGGCCGGAGCTCCTCGAGCGAAGGCCCGACTGGGGCGGCGGCAAGCGGAACGCGCTCACGGTCTCGCTCGGCCCTCTGACAGACCCGGACGCCGGACGCCTCGTCGAGTCGCTTCTCGGCCGCGACCCCGCCGACGAGGAGCTCCGGGCAAGCGTCGTCGAGCTCGCCGCCGGCAACCCGCTCTACGCCGAGGAGCTCGTGCGGATGCGATCCTCCGGCGGCAGCCTCTCGCGGTTGCCCGACACGGTGCTCGGGATCGTCACGGCCCGTGTCGACCTACTGCCGCACGCCGAGAAAGAGCTCCTGCGCGACGCCGCCGTGATGGGCGGCGTGGTCTGGTCGGACGGTCTGCAGGTCGTCTCCACCCGCGAGCCCGACGAGATCGACGGCCTGCTCCGCTCGCTCGGCCGGAAGGAGTTCCTGCGGAGAGAGCGGCACTCGGCGGTCGCGGGGGCGACGCAGCACGCGTTCGTGCACAGCCTCGTCCGGGACGCCGTCTACGGCCAGCTGCCGCGTCCCGACCGCATCGAGCGCCATGTCCGGGTCGCCCGGTGGATCGAGTCCCTGCCCGAGGACCGGCGCGAGGACCGCGCCGAGCTGCTCGCGCACCACTATGTCGAGGCGATCGAGCTTTCTCGAAGTGCCGGCCTCGACTCGTCGGACCTGATCCCCGCGGCGTCGGACGCGTTGCGCGAATCGGGCCTGCGGGCGCTCGCGGTCGGGGCGTACCCGGCGGCGGTGCGCGCGCTCCGCGCCGCGGGGACACTCCGCGACGGCGAGCTCGACGCGGTCGCGCTCCGCGCCCTCGGCAAGGTGCTGATGTTCACAGAGCACGCCGGGCTCGTGGAACTGGAGCGCGCCTTCGACCTCATGCTCGAGTTGGGTCACCCGCTCGAGGCAGCGGCGACGGCCGCCGACCTCTCCTTCGGATACTGGCAGCACGGCGACGGGCCGGCGAGCAAGACCTGGATGGGGCGTGGGCTCGACCTGGCGAGGGAGGGAGGAAACTCGCCGCATGTTGCACACGTCCTCGCGCAGGCGGCGCGACGTTCCATGCTCGCGGGGGACTCGGCGGAGGCCGTCGAGCTCGCCGGGCGCGCGATCGAGCTCGCCACGGCGATCGGCGCGGAGGGGCCGCGGGTCACCTCGCTCATCACACGGGCGACCGCCAAAGCGAACTTCGCCGACTACACCCGCGTGCGGGAGGATCTCGAGGAGGCGAGCGCGCTCGCGCTCCAGACGGACCCCGAGGCTGCGACTCGGGCGCTCGTCAATCTCGGGTCAGTCCTGAACGACCTCGGCGACCTCGCGGGCGCGATCGCGACCGCCGAGCGGGCGATCGCGGTCAACGAGCGGATGGGCATAGCGGCCGGGACGGGAGGATTCGCGCTCGGGAACCTCGTCGAGGCGATGTTCTTCGCCGGGGAGTGGGACGACGCCGCGCGAATATCGGTCGCCGAGCTGGAACGCGCCCGCCGTACGGGAGGTCTCTACCAGGAGCCGCTCTTCGAGCTGGTCCTCGCAGAGCTCGGCCTCGTCCGGGACGGACGGGTGAGCGAGGCAGTGGAGTCGGCGCGGCGGCAGGTGGCTGCCGCCCGTGCGCGGGGCGACGATCAGGCCGTGCTCGGCGTGTGCTCGCACTGCGCCTGGACGTTCGCGCGCGGCGGGGCGGACGACGAGGCAGGCGCGCTACTGGACGAGCTCCTCGCCCGCCGCCGGGAACGCCCGTGGGGCGTCGCGCCGGGTTGGTGGACGGTCGCGATGGCGCTCACGCTCGAGCAGCTCGGGCGCGCCGGCGAGCTGGTCGAGCTGCCCGAGCCGGAGGGCTCACGCTTCCTCGCGGCGGCCAGGGAGATCGACGCCGGCGCTTTTGCCGCCGCGGCGGAGATCCTGCGCGAGATCGGCGCACGGCAGTTCGAGGCCGAAAGCCGAATCCTCGCCGCCCGCGAGGCGCTCGCCGCGGGTGAGGGCGAGGATGCAGCGGAGCACGCTCGACGTGCCCGCGAGCTTCTGCTCGAGCTCGACGCACGGGCCCGGCTCGCGGAGCTGGACGCCGGCCTCAGGAGCCGCAGCGGCGGAAGCTGACGCTCGTCGCGCCGCGGGCGAGCCAGTCGTCCATCCCACCGTCGACGACCGGCCGCGCGTCGAGACCCTTCGCGCGAAGGATGCTTGCGCCGATCGCCGCGCGCGGCCCCGAGCCGCAGATCGTGACGAGCGGCCCGTCGTCCGGGAGGTCGGGGCACGACGCCCGCATCAGCCGGTACGGCACGTGGCGGCTGCCCGGGATGTAGCCCTCGTCGCGCTCGTCCTTCTCCCGCACGTCGACGACGGTCGCGCCGGACTCGAGCAGCGCGTCCAGCTCGTCGAGGGTCACCGCGCTGCTCGTCTCGTCGCCGCCGCCGAGCACGTAGCCCGCGATGTCCGCGAACGCCACCGAGCGGAGACCCGCCACCGCCTGAAGCGCCTCGTCCGCCGCGGCCGCGAGCACCACGACCGGCGCGACCGCGTCGAGCACGAATGCCGACTTCGTGGAGAAGCTCGAGCCCGACACGGGCACATTGATCGCGCCGCGCCGGTGCCCTGCGAGATGGTCGTCGACCGGCCTCACGTCCAGGAACTGCGCGCCGTCCGGTGGCGCGGGAAGCTCGGGCGGCGCGGGCGCGGTCGGCGCGAACGGCCCGCGGTTCAGCTCCACGATCCGGGCGAGGTTGGGCGGCTTCGGCGACGACACGCCGGCGGACTCCGCGACGAACGCGTCGACGCTCGGGAGCGCGAGCATCGGGTTGAAGCGGCGCTCGAAGCCGATCGTCGTCGACGCGCGCGAGCTCATCGCGGCGCCGCAGAGCGACCCGGCCACGTGGCCCGGGAAGACCTCGACGCCGTCCGGCAGCTCGAGCAGGCGCCTGAGGGAGTGGAAGAGCCCCTCGGCGCCCTCCATCGCGCCGACAGCGAGATCCGGGCGGGCGGCATCGCCGACGAACAGCGAGTCGCCGGTGAGCACGAGCCAGGGCTCGTCGGAGCGCGTCGTATCGGCCACGGCGAAGCAGCAGTGCTCGGGGCGGTGACCCGGCGTATGGATACAGCGAAGCCGGACGTTGCCGACCTCGATCTCCAGCCCGTCCTCGAGCCGCTCGCTCGGGTATTCGGGCTCCGCGAGCGGGTGGATGCTCACGGGAACGCCGTGGTCGAGCGCGAGCCGGCCGTGACCCGAGACGTGATCCGCGTGGGTGTGCGTCTCGAGCGTTCGCACGATGCGCGCGTCGAGCCGCTCTGCCTCGGCCAGGATGCGCTCGATCTCGAGGTGCGGGTCGACGACGACGACCTCGCCCGCCTCCTCGCAGCCGACGAGGTACGAGGCGCACCCCAGGTCGTCGTTCAGGATCTGTGCGAACAGCACGGGCGCCGACCGTAGCACCCGCCTCCACTATCTCTCTTGAAGCGGCGAACGGCGCAGCAGCCGGATCACGAGGAAGCTCCCGACGAGCAGCAGCAGCCCCACCGCGCCGGCCGCGAGCGCTCTCCCGAAGTGCTGCGACGGCGCGTCGTTGCCCGCGGCCGGAAGCACCGATAGGGCCGCCGGCCAGCGGACCTGCTCCCCGTCGTCGTAGCTCTGGACCGCCCTGAAGGTCTGGTTCCCGGCCCGCGTCCGGGCGAGGACCCTGATCGGGAACGCAACGGTGCGCACGCCCTCGATGCGCCCGCCGGTCCATGTCGCGCGCGTGGTCTGGAGCTCGAGCTTCCAGCCCGGCGGCGCGGGGGCCGACTCGAAGGCCACGCCCGGCGGAGCCTCGATCACGAGGCCGACCGTCGCGTGCGGCGGCCGCTCGTTCGGCGTCTCGAACCGGATTGTCGCGGTCTTGCCCGCCTCGACGTAGGTCGGCGAGATCGTCACGTGTGCGAACGCGCTTTCCGGAGCCACAAGCCCGGTGAACACGCCAAAAAGCGCGGCGCAGGCCGCAGCCGTTCGAGCCGAGCAAGGTTTCTGTAAGGCAAAACGGGGCACAGGCAAGGTGGAGAGACAGGCCCCGCACGACGCTGGGGCGAGTCGACGACACGAAAGGAGAGGGCCTGATGAGGATAACCGCGCGTGTGATGCAGGCAGCTGCGGTTGCCGCCCTCGCCGTGCTCGCCGTCGGCTGCGGGAGTAGTGGCGACTCGGGGAGCAACGGCACCGGCGTCATCGACCAGGTGATCAACATCAACTGGGGCGCCGAGCCGCCCTCGCTCGACCCCGGTCTCGCCACGGACACGACGTCTGGCGACGTGATCACGAACATCATGGATCCGCTGGTGAAGCTCGACAAGGAGCTCCAGCCCGTCCCGAACCTCGCGAAGTCCTGGACGGTCTCGGATGACGGCAAGACCGTGACCTTCAAACTCCGCGACGACGGCCGCTGGACGAACGGCGACCCGGTCACCGCGCAGGACTTCGAGTGGTCGTGGAAGCGCACGATCTCGCCGGAGCTCGCGGCCGACTACGCGTACCAGTTCTTCGGGATCGTCGGCGCCGCCGAGTACAACGCGTGCAAGCAGAACTGCGACGCGCTGCGCGACAAGGTCGGGGTGAAGGCGCTCGACGACCACACGCTGCAGGTGAAGCTCACCTCGCAGCAGCCGTGGTTCGTGCAGCAGGTCGCCCACCACTCCTTCCTCGCCGTCCATCCTGCGACGGTCGAGAAGTACGGCCGCAAGTGGACCGACCCGGCGAACATCGTCACCGACGGGCCCTTCAAGCTCGCGCGCGGGGCGCACGACTCCAGGCTCGATCTCGTTAAGTGGGACAGCTGGCGCAACGCCGACCAGGTGAAGCTCGAGCGGATCAACGGCTCGATGATCACGGAGGGCACAACCGCGCTCCGCGCATTCGAGGCAGGCGAGCTCGACACGTCCGGCCAGGGCCTGCCTCCGGTCGACCTGCCGCGGCTCAAGGGAACGCCGGAGTACTCGCAGTACCCGGGCCTCGGCACCTACTACTACGGGTTCAACGTCAAGACCGTCCCGGACGTGAACCAGCGTCGCGCGATGGCGCTGGCGATCGACCGGCAGACGATCATCGACAACATCGCCCAGGGCGACCAGGCGCCCGCGACCGGCTTCACGCCGAAGGGCATGCCGGGCTTCGACACGATCACGGCGAACTCGCCGTGGCTCGCCGCCCACGGCGACCTCGCCAAGGCGAAGCAGCTGATGGCGCAGGTGAAGAACCCGCAGAAGGACATCACGCTGCTGATCAACAACGCGCCGGGTCACAAGGAGATCGCGGTGGCCGTGCAGTCCATGTGGCAGCAGCTCGGCCTCCACGTGACGATTTCCCAGCAGGACTGGGCCCAGTACCTCCAGTTCCTCGGCCCGCCGCCCGACTCCTCGATGGACGCGTTCCGGCTGGGCTGGATCGCCGACTACGTCGATGCGATGAACTTCCTCGAGCTCTGGAAGTGCGGCTCGGGGAACAACAACACGAACTTCTGCGACCCCTCCTACGACAGGCTCGTGGAGCAGGCGCGGAAGACGCCCGACAACGACCAGCGGTACGCGATCTACAAGCAGCTGGAGGACAAGCTCGTCGGCACGGACGGCGCCATGCCGGTCGCGCCGATCTACTGGTACACGTTCGTCCAGCTCGAGCGGAAGTCGATCAACGACTCTCTCAACATCAGCCCGCTGGGCCTGACGGACTACTCGAAGGTCGTCGAGACCGACGGGTCCTCGGCGTAGCGCCGCCGATCCGTCGCATGCGTGAGGCGCCCGGCCCCCCCGGGCGCCTCGCCTTGGGCGGCCTTCTCGGTGACGCCGGTGGCTGAGGTTGTAGGCCTTCCCGTGGCCGAGGTGTCTGACTTCAGTCAGTCACCTGCTCTTCGGCTGGACGGTGTCCGACTGAAGTCGGACACCTTCTCGCGCGCGTGGCTGGGGTTGTGAGGGCCGCCGGGGCGGCCCTCACAACCCCAGATGCCGCGCGATCACCATGCGCTGCACCTCGTTGGTGCCCTCGCCGATCTCCAGGATCTTCTGATCGCGATAGAGCCGGGAGATCGGGAACTCGTCCATGAAGCCGTATCCACCGTGGATCTGGAGCGCCTGGTTCGCGACCCGGTGGGAGAGCTCGCCGGTGTAGAGCTTCGCCATCGCCGCCTCGAGCGCGAACGGGCGGCCCTTGTCCTTCAGCCAGGCGGCCCTGTAGACGAGCTGACGGCCGGCCTCGATCTCGACCGCCATGTCGGCGAGCTGGAAGGCGATCGCCTGGAAGCGCCCGATCGGCTTCCCGAACTGCGTCCGCTCGCGCGCGTAGGCCGCGGCGAGGTCGTACGCGCCCTGGGCGAGCCCAACGCCCATCGCGGCGACGGAGATGCGCCCGCCGTCGAGGATCTCGAGGAACTGGGTGAAGCCCTTCCCCCGCGGGCCGAGCAGGTTCTCCTCCGGCACCGCGCAGTCGGCGAACGTCAGCGCCCGCGTGTCCGAGGCGCGCCAGCCGAGCTTGTGGAGCGGCGCCGAGACCTCGTATCCCGGAGTCCCGTTCTCCACGACGAGGTTCGAGATCTCGTCCTCGCCGGTGCGCACGGTGATCGTCACGCCCCACGTGAGCTCCGTCCCTGCGTTCGTGATGAACATCTTCGAGCCGTTGACGATCCAGGAGCCGTCGCGCAGCTCGGCGGTCGTGCGGGTCGCGCCGGCGTCCGACCCGGCGTCGGGCTCGGTCAGGCCGAATGCGGCGAGCCGGCGGCCGGAGGCGAGGTCCGGGAGCCAGCGCCCCTTCTGCTCGTGGGAGCCGAACAGGTAGATCGGCATCGTCCCGAGCGACGTGTGCGCGGCGACCGTGATCGCGACCGACGAGTCGATGCGGGTCAGCTCCTCGATCGCGATCGCGTACGAGAGCGTGTCACCGCCGGCGCCGCCGTGCTCCTCGGGAATCGGGATCCCCATCAGGCCCAGCTCTGCCATCTCGCGGACGAGCTCGACGGGGAAGCGCGACTCGCGGTCGAGCTCCTCGGCCAGTGGGGCGACCCGCTCGCGCGTGAACTCGCGGACCGTGTCGCGGATCAGCTCCTGCTCGGGTGTGAGGTCGAGGTCCACGCCGGCCGGGATCGTAGACGCCGCTGGATGGTTGATCGGCAATCAGCGCGAACCGGATGCCGTCCAGACACGGCGCGCCGGATTCGACACGTAGCTTCGGGTACGGGCCGAAGCCACCATCTAGAGCGCGGTCGGGACGCTCTGGGCGTGGCGGAAGCGGTTCGTCGGGTCGACGGCGTGCTTCGTCGCGACGAGACGCTCGAGGTTCTCCGCGTAGTACGCGCGCTTCCAGTTGACGATTCCCCGGTCGGCGTAGTTCTGCAGCGCCTCGCCCGAGGTGTACGGCGACAGCGCGAGGCGCGCCGCCTGGATCCAGGCGAGGTTCGCCGTCTCGACCGCCGGGCTCGCGCTCGTCCACAGGCCGAGCAGCTCGAGCGAGAAGCGCGCGTCGCGGTGGACGTACGCGGTCGCCTTGCGCGGGACCGCGCCGACCGCGCCGCCGAAACCGAACAGGACCATCCCGCCGCCGCGGAGCAGCGGATCCGCGTGGCGGTCGTCGACGGCCTCGACGAGGGCATCCCGCCCTTTCGGCCCGAGCGGCGCCCTGGCGACACGCGAGCTTCCCGCGATCCGGCGCGGCTCGGACTGGCCGCCGGCGAAGTACGTCATCGCGGCCCCGTAGGTGCGTTGGACGAGGCTCACCGTCGTCGGCGCCGGGTCGCCTCCCGTCAGCTCCGTCAGCGCGGCAGCCGCCGGGGTCTTCGGCCCCAGAAACATCCCGTTGACGACGACGGTCGGCGTCCCACCGGTCGTCGCCGGGACGCGCAGCGCGAGCGTGGTCGTCAACGTGTTCGGCGCGGTCGCCATGAACGCCTGCCAGGCCGCGACCACGTCGGCCGCTGCCGCCCAGGGCCACCGGAGCACGAAGGTCGTCACCGTGCCGACTGTCCTCGTCGCGAACGTCAGGCGGGTGACGATGCCGTAGCTTCCGGCGCCGCCGCCTCGAAGGGCCCAGAACAGGTTCGGCCGCGAGCTCGAGGAGACGTCGTGCGCATGTCCGTCTGCGGTCACGATCCGCACGCTCCGGAGGCTGTCGCACGCGAGCCCGAACGCCCGTGACGCGAAGCCGTGCCCACCTCCGAGGGTGAGCCCGGCGATCCCCACCGTCGGGCAGGAGCCGGCGGGGATCGTCCGCTGACCGGCGGTCCAAAGGCGCGAGTAGACGGCGCCGAGCGTCGCGCCGGCGCCAACGGCGGCGCGGCCGTCCGGCCCGACGGTGATCGAGGAGAGCAGGCTCAGGTCGACGAGCAGGCCGGTCGTCGACGAGAGCCCAGCGTAGGAATGGCCGCCCGAGCGGACCCCGAGCCGCACGTCGTGCGCCGCGGCCCAGCGGACGATCTGCTCGACGTCTGCCGTGTCGAGCGGCTGCGCGACCGCGCGCGGCAGGACGTCGTCGAAGCGCATGTTCCACGGCTTCCGCGTGAGGCCGTACCCGGCGCTGCCCGGACGGAAGAGCGGTCCATGCAGGGCGGCGTCGAGCTGGTCGAGCGCGTTCGCGGCGCGCGCCTCCGAGGCGAGGCCCAGCGAGAGCGCGGCCGCGGCTCCCGCCAGGCGTCCGCCGCGGGCGACGAGCTCGCGCCGACCGAACCGCTCCACGCGCGGAGCCTAGGTCGTAGCCGAGGGCGTGGCTAGCGCTCGATGGAGCGATAGCGCCGCACCGCCAGCGGTGCGAAGACGGCCAGCAGCCCGATGATCCAGGCGACCGAGAGCGGCAGCGCGTGCTCTCCGGGCCACGAGCCCGACGGATAGGGGTTCGGGTTGCCGAAGAGGTCTCGGGTCGCGGAGACGAGTGCGCTGACCGGGTTCCACTCCGCGATGGGCTTCAGCACGCTCGGGAGCGTCGCGACCGGGACGAACGCGCTCGAGATGAAGGTCAGCGGGAAGATCACGAGGAAGCCGAGCTGCTGCGCGTTCTCCACCGTCTTCACGAGCAGGCCGAGCAGCACGCCGATCCAGGCCATCGCGAAGGTGAACATCAGCATCAGCAGGATCGCGAGCGCGAAGTCGGCGACGGTGCCGTGCACCCGCCAGCCGACGACGAGGCCCGACAGCATCAGGACGACGAGGATCCCCGCGTTGTAGACGACGTCGGCGGACGTCCGCCCGCTGAGGACGGCGGAGCGCGCCATCGGCAACGAGCGGAAGCGGTCGATCAGGCCCTTGTTCATGTCGTCCGCCATCCCGATCGCGGTCGTGATCGACGCAAATGCGAGCGTCTGGATGTAGATGCCGGGCATCAGGTACTCCTTGTAGCTGCCCCCGCCCGGGAGCGGGATCGCGCCGCCGAACACGAACGCGAACAGCACCACGAACATGATCGACTGGAGGATCGCGAAGATCGCGAGCTCCGGAATCCGCGGGATCCGCTTGAGGTTCCGCCAGGCGACGACGCGCCCGTCGGAGACAGCTTCCGCGAAGGCGCTCATGCAGCGAGCTCCTCGTCCGGCTCATCCTCGTCGTCCTCGCCGGTCGAGCCGTCCTCGGCCACGTGGCCGGTCAGCGTGAGGAAGACGTCGTCGAGGGTGGGGCGGCGCAGGCCGACGTCGTCGACCTCGACGCTCGCGTCGCCCAGTCGCTTGACGACCTCGACGAGCTCCTGCGCGCCACCACGAGCGGCGACGGTGACGCGACGGGTGTGCCGGTCGCACGTGCCGTCGCCGTTCGGCGCGAGCGTGGCCACGGCCCGCCGAAGATCGTCGGGGTGCCGGACCACGACCTCGATCCGCTCGCCGCCGACCTGTGCCTTCAGCTCGTCGGCGGTGCCACGGGCGATGATCCGGCCGTGGTCGACGACGGCGATGTCGTCCGCGAGCTCGTCGGCCTCCTCGAGGTACTGGGTCGTCAGGAGCAGCGTCGTGCCTTCGCGCACCTGGTCGCGGATCACGTCCCACATCCCGAGCCGGCCGCGCGGGTCGAGCCCGGTCGTCGGCTCGTCGAGGAAGAGCAGCTCCGGGCGCCCGACGAGCGCCGCGGCGAGGTCGAGCCGGCGGCGCATGCCACCCGAGTACGTCTTCGCCACGCGGTCGGCCGCGTCCTCGAGACCGAAACGGCCCAGAAGGTCGTCGGCGCGACGGCGCGCGTCGGGGCTCGAGAGCCGGTAGAGACGGCCGAACATCCAAAGGTTCTCGCGGCCCGTGAGGTTCTCGTCGACCGCGGCGTACTGGCCCGAGAGGCCAATCACCCTCCGCACGGCCTGCGCGTCACGCACGACGTCGAGACCGGCGACCGTCGCCCGGCCGGCGTCGGCGCGGAGGAGCGTCGCCAGGATCCGCACGGTCGTCGTCTTGCCCGCGCCGTTCGGCCCGAGCAGCCCGAGCACCGTGCCTTCCTGCACGTCCAGGTCGACGCCGTCGAGCGCTCGCACCTCGTCGCCGCCCGAGCGGTACACCTTGACGAGCCCCTCGGTCTCGATCGCAGCCACGTCCGCAACGTAGCCGGGCACTTTTGGGTGCGGGGTTCGGATCGCCGTACTCTCGGATGGTGCGACCCGCATGGGTGCGGCGGGAGTAGCCTCGTGACATGCGCGACGAGATCGACCGCAGGGCCATGGCGACGCTCTCCGTCGGCCATCTCGCGGTCGACTTCGCCTCCGGCGCGGTGCCCGCGCTCCTCCGTTTCGTTGCGGCCGAGTTCGACCTGAGCTACACGGCGACCGCGGCGATGATGCTCTCGGCGCTCGTCTCCTCGTCGCTCGTCCAACCGCTCTTCGGGCTCTGGTCGGACCGGCGCGGGGCGATGTGGCTCCTGCCCGGAGGCGTCGCGCTCGCGGCCGTCGGCGTCGGCGCGGCGGCGGTCGCCCCGGCGTACAGCCTCGTCCTCGTCGCCGTGTTCGTCGCGGGCATCGGGGTTGCCGCGTACCACCCGGAGGGGGCGAAGTTCGCGGCCTTCGCGAGCGGCCGCCACCGCGCCAGCGGCATGTCGTACTTCAACATCGGCGGGAACACCGGCTACGCGCTCGGGCCGATCGTCGTGACGCCGCTCGTCGTGTGGCTCGGTCTCCGCGGGGGCACGATCGCGATGCTCCCGGTGCTCGTGCTGGCGTTCGTGATCCTCCGGGCACTGCCGCAGCTCGGGCGCGTCGCCCCCAAGTCCACCGAGCGCCGCCGCCACGAGGGCGAGGACGACGTGCGCGCGATGACGCTGCTCTCCGTCGTGATCGGGTTGCGCAGCGTCGCGTGGTTCGGGCTCCTCACGTTCGTGCCGCTGTGGGTCGTCGCGAACGGCGGGACGAAGGGAGAGGGCGGCCGGACGCTCGCGCTGATGCTCGTCTGCGGCGCCATCGGCACGCTGGTGCTCGGTCCCGTCGCGGACCGGGTCGGCCTGCGCCGGACGCTCCTCGTCACCCAGGCGGCGCTCCCGTTCCTCGTGGTCACGTTCGTCGCGGTCGGCGGCGTCGCGGGGACGATCGCGCTGATGCTCGTCGGCCCGTGTGTGGTGGGGACGTTCGGCGTGACGATGGTGCTCAGCCAGCTCTACTTGCCGCGCCACGTCGGCATGGCGAGCGGGCTCTCGGTGGGTCTCGCGATGGGGCTCGGCGGCATCGCCGCCGTCGTCCTCGGCGCCGTCGCCGACGCGGTCGACCTCCAGACCGCGCTCTACGTCGCCGCCGCGGCGCCTGCAATCGGCTGCATCGCGTGCGTCATGCTCCCGCGGCCCGCGTCCTCCGCGCCGCAGCCGCGCCCGGAGCCTGCGCCGGCGGGCATCGTCTAACCTGCGCCGAGCCGATTGAACCCTCAGTCAACGAGGAGACGACTCGCATGACCGTACAGGAGTTCTTCGCAACACTCCCGGAGAAGGCCGATCCAGCGAAGACCGCCGGGATGCACAACACCTACGTGTTCGACATCCAGGACGTCGGGCAGTGGACGGTCGCGGTCGAGGACGGAACCGTGAGCGTCACCGAGGGCGCGGGCGCCGCCGACTGCACGATCCGGGCGAGCGAGGAGACGCTCAGCAAGATCGTGTCGGGCGAGGCGAACCCGACCACCGCCTACATGACGGGGAAGCTCAAGATCGACGGCGACATGGGCGCCGCGCTCAAGCTGCAGAAGCTCTTCTGATGCTTGTTCGCCAAGCAGGATTCGGCAGGAGCCGAATCCTGCGGCTTGATCCCCGCCTGCGGCGGGGCACATCCCTGAAGGCGGCCGCGAGCGCGGCCGCGAGAGCAATGTGGCCGGTCAGGGTGTGCGAGCGTGGGGCGAACGTGTAGGTTGCCGCCGTGGCCTGGGGCGTCCGTCTCGTCGTCGCGTGGGGGATCAACATCCTCACGCTGCTCGTCGCGGACTGGCTCTTCTCCGGCTTCTCGATCGAGCGGTGGGGGCCGGTCATCCTCGCGGGCGCCGTGCTCGGCCTCGCCAACGTCTTCCTGAAGCCGCTCCTCACGTTCATAGCGCTGCCGCTGATCATCCTCACGTTCGGCATCGCGTACTTCTTCGTGAACGTCGTAATGCTCCTCTTCACCGAGTGGATCACGCCCGACTTCTCGATCGACGGCTTCTGGACGTACATCGGCGCGACGATCGTGATCTGGCTGGTCAACTGGATCGTCTGGACGATCGTCGACTCGGTCGCGGGCGAGCAGCGCTCGTAAGGATCTTCTGAACAGGGGTGTCGGCGCCCGATCGGCCCGCTAGGGTCGATCCGAGTGGCCCGTCGCCTCGCCTTCGTGTGTGCGGTGCTCGCCGCGGCCGCGGTCGGCGTTCCGGCCCTCGGCTCGGCCGCTCCCGGCCTCAAGGTCGGGATCACCGACGACGCCTGGCTGATGTTCGGGCCCGGCACGGCCGAGGAGCGTGCGACCCAGCTCCACGACCTGGGCGCAGAGGTCGTGCGCGTGACGCTCGACTGGCGGCGCATCGAGAGCAACGAGGGCACATTCGACTGGGAGCGCGAGGACGCGACGCTCGACGCGTTGCGTGCCCAGGGCATCGCGCCGATCCTCGTGCTCTGGGGGACGCCGGGCTGGGCGAACGGAGGCCGCGGGGCGAACGTCCCGCCCCGCTCGGCGGCCGACTTCGCCGCATTCGCGCAGGAGGCGGCCACGCGCTACTCGTGGGTGCGCCGCTGGATCATCTGGAACGAGCCCAACCAGCGCCGCTGGCTCGTGCCCGCCTCGCCCGTCCTCTACGTCACGCGGCTGCTCAACCCGGCCGGCGCGGCGATCAAGGGCGTGATCCCGTCCGCGACGATCGCCGGCGGCGCGACGGCGCCCCGCGGCGGCAGGGGCGGCACCTCGCCCGTCGACTTCATCCGCGGGATGGGCCGGGCGGGAGCGCACCTCGACGCCTACGCGCATCATCCACACCCGTTGTCGCCCGCCGAGACGCCGTTCAAGGGAGGCTGCGACCACTGCGCGACGATCTCGATGGCGAACCTCGAACGCCTGTTGACCGAGACCCGCAAAGCATTCGGTCCGCGCATCCGGATCTGGCTCAGCGAGCTCGGCTACCAGACGAACCCGCCGGACAAGATCCTCGGCGTGCGGTGGGGCACACAGGCGCGCGACGTCGCCGAGGCGCAGCGTCGCGCATATCTTGCGCCGCGCGTAGACGTGCTGATCCAGTACCTCGTCCGCGACGAGCAGTCGACCGCCGCCTGGCAGAGCGGTCTCGAGACCGCGACCGGGAAGCCGAAGCCCGCCATGCAGTCGTTCACGCTCCCGTTCGTGCAGGTCTCCCGACACGGCGCCACGACGACGGTCTGGGGCCAGGTCCGGCCCGGTGCCGGGGCGCGCGCCTACGCGCTCGAGCGGTTCGTGGAGGGAAGCTGGACGCAGGTCGTCCAGGCGCAGACGACCGCCCGGGGGTACTTCACGCGCGCCGTCCGCGCGGTGCACGGCGACAGGCTGCGGCTGGTCGACCCGTCGACCGGCGAGACGAGCCCGACGCTCGTCGTCGTCTAGCCTGCGAGCGTCCGTCCGCTAGCGCGGAACGGACGCCGCAAACTCCGTTGCGCCAGCACGGGCACATCCCTGAAGTGGACTACCGGCTTCGCCGGCGTCCGGAGGCGCTGTCCATTCAACGCGGGTTGCGGCGGCCGCCGCTATAGGGTCGGCCCGTGATCCGGTTCGTCGTCAGGACGCTGATCGCCCTCGTCGCGAACGCGATTGGGCTGATCGTCGCTGCAATCGTGCTCGACGACGTGCATCTCGATGCGACGTCCTTCGTCGTCGCAGTCGTGATCTTCACAGTCGTGTTCGCCCTGCTGCAGCCCTTCCTCGCGGTCCAGCTTCGTCGCATGGGCCCCGGCATGCTCGGAACCGTCTCCCTCATCGCGACGCTCGTGTCGCTGATCGTGACCGACCTTCTCTCCGACGGGCTCTCGATCAGCGGTGTGCTCACCTGGATCCTCGCCGCCCTGATCGTCTGGCTGGCGGCGCTCGCCGCCGCGCTTCTGCTTCCGTTCCTGGGCCTCAAGAAGTACCTCGACGAGCGGCGCCCCGCCTAGGCGTCTGCGTCTGGAGCGGGCGCCCACGCAGGGGGGCGACGCTCGAGGAAGGCCCGCAGGCCCTCCTGTCCCTCGTCGCTCGTCCGGCGCTCCGCGATCAGTCGCGCCGTCTCCGGGCCGTCCGGGCGGTCGAGCACGAGGCGCTTGGCGTGACGTGCCGCCCGCGGCCCGGCCGTTCGTAGCTCGGCGAGGACGCGGGCGAGTGCCGCGTCGCGGTCGCTCGTCACCTCGTGCACAAGACCGATCTGCAACGCGGTCTCGGCGTCGAATCGCTCGCCCGTGACGAAGTAGCGCCGCCCCGCGCTCTGTCCGATCTTGCGCAGCGCGAAGGGTGAGATGACGGCGGGGACGATTCCCAGCTTGACCTCCGAGAACGCGAACACCGTGCCCGGGTCGGAGAGGACGATGTCCGCCACCGCGACGAGCCCGACGCCGCCGCCGAGCGCATGGCCGTGGACGACCGCGACGACCGGTGCGGGGCAGCCGTCGATCGCCTCCAGCATCCGCCGCAGCGCGTTGGCGTCGGCCACGTTCGCCTCGCGGTCGAGATCGATGGATGCCCGCATCCACGCAACATCCGCGCCGGCGCAGAAGCTCGGCCCTTCGCCGGAGAGCACGACTGCGCGCGCCGTGCCGACGTCGACGAACGCCTCGGACAGCTCTGCGATCAGCGCGGCGTCGAACGCGTTGCGCGAGTCGGGGCGCGCGAGCGTGACGCGCAGGACGTCGCCGTCGCGTTCGATCCGGAGCGCGCCCACGACGCGAGAGCTTAGGGTTTCCCGGATGCCAGAGGGTCGGAGGCTCACCGGGGCGATCGCTGCCGCTGTCACACCGCTCCGTGACGGAGGTCTCCGGCTCGACGACGACGCGTTCCGCCCGTACGCCGACTTCCTCGTCGGCGCCGGGCTCGACGGAGTCCTCGCGTTCGGGACGAACGGC
>DASSVY010000235.1:0-5496 GCA_035705535.1 Gaiella sp.
ATCCGGGAACTGCATGAGCTTGGCCCACGTCATCATCTCGTCCGGCAGCGCGGGGACGAGCTCGTTCCAGGCGTGCAGGACGTCGCCGGCTTGCTCGAACGGGAAGAACATGACGCCTGCGTAGAGCGCGTCGACCGGGTAGACGCTGAACTCGATCGCCGTCACGACGCCGAAGTTGCCGTTGCCGCCGCGAAGCGCCCAGAAGAGCTCGGGCTCGTTCTCGGCGTCGACGCGCGCCGCACGCCCGTCCGCCGTGACGAGCTCCATCGCGGTCACGCTGTTCGTCTGGAGGCCGTGCTTGCGGCCGAGCCAGCCCATGCCGCCGCCGAGCGAGTAGCCGGCGACGCCGACGTCGGGGGACGAGCCGTGCAGCGCGGCGAGGCCGTGCTCGGAGAGCTGCGGGGCGACGCGGCCCCACTTCACGCCGGCGCCGACTCTCACGCGCCGGGCATCGACGTCGACGGAGACCTCCTGGAGCTCGCGAACGTCGACGAGGAGCGTTTCCTCGAGCGCGCCGTGCGCGTCGGCGTTGTGGCCGGTGGCCTGCGGCGCCACGCGGAGCCCGTTGGCGCGTGCGTAGTCGACGGCGGCGACCACGTCGCGAACGTCGCGCGGGAGCGCGACGGCGGTGGGCCGCAGGTCCATCGCGAGGTTGAACACCTGTCGCGTGGCGTCCCAGTCGGGATCCGACGGGGTCACGACGCGTCCGCGCATCTGCGCGGAGAGGGTCTCGAACGGGGTGGTGGTGAGCATCTGAATCATCCTTTCATTGAACATAGCGTTCATCGATTGGATGGCATGCTAACATGAATGAACACCATGTCAACCAAAATCAGGAAATACGAGCTGAAGGCGCGTGCGGAGAGCCAGCGCGAGACGCGCGACCGGATCGCGAGGGTGGCTGCCGAGCTGCACGAGGAGAAGGGCGTCGCCCACACCACCGTGGCCGAGATCGCCCGGCGCGCGGGTGTGACGCGCCTGACGGTCTACAACCACTTCGCGGACCTCAGCGAGCTCTTGCCCGCCTGCGCCGCCCACTACCAACGGCTGCACCCGACGCCCGACTTCGAGGCCATCCTCGCGCAAGGGGACGCCACGGAGCGCGTGCGCGGCGTGCTAGGCAGCGTCTACCGCTGGTATCGCGAGACGGAGCCGATGTACGGCAAGCTCTTCAGCGACCGCGCCTCCGTGCCGGAGCTCGATCGGTTTCTCGAGCAGAACGTCGACCGGATGCTGGACGGGCTCGGCACCGACCTGGCCGCTGCGTTCGCCGTCCGCGGCCGACGGGCCGACCCGCGACGCGCGCTGATCCGGCTCGCGCTCGACTTCTGGACCTGGAGGCGCCTCGCGGGCGAGGGCCTCGACGATGACGCCGCCGCGGACCTGATGACCTCCGCGGCCGCGGTCAGCCGCGCCTAGTCACGCGCCGACACGTTCCTACGCGAGCACGGACCGTCTCCTTCGTTCCGGAGTGCTTTCTGGAGTTCCGCCAGCGGTGTTCTGCAAAACGGGGCTTCGTTGTGGCGGTTGCCCAGGGGTCACGAGACCCGCGCGTGCTCGATCATGCCAAGGGAGTTCCGCTTCCCGGCCGCGGCGGTACAGGGCAAGGACTAGCCTTTTGGGGCGTGCGCGCGGAGCCGGTTGCGGCCACATTTAGTGCGCCCTCGTGCAGTTGCACGAGAGAACCAAACGGCTGGGGTCGCCGAGTCAGGGGGGACGAGAGGTGGGAGCTTGGAGACGGGCCGGCGTACGCGGTCGTGTGAGCCTCGTGGTCGGCACGATCGTGATGGCGCTGCTGTTCGCTGCGCTTGCATACGCGGACGACGTCGCCAATACGCTCGATGCGAGCGTCGACGCCAACTTCGAGGCCATGACGCTGAACGTGGGCGGCGGCACAGCTTCGACGACGCTGGTCGTCGTGCCGCGCAACGGCGACGGCAAGAGCGGCTGCAACCTGACGGGGTCGACGACGCTCGGCGTATCCGTCGCCTCGAGCGACACCGGCGTCGCGACCGTCTCGCCCGCGAGCTTTACCTTTGGAAGCTGTGGCGACGTCAAGACGATCACCGTGACGCCTATCGCGGCTGGTACCGCGAATGTCACGGTCAGCCAGACGTCGAACACGACCGGCGCGACGTTCAGCTTCGCTCCCGCCGGCTTTACGGTCACGGTTGCCCCGCCGCCGAACACGGCGCCGACAGTGCAGGTGACCGGGGTCACGCACGGCAGCACCTACGACCACGGCTCCGTCCCGGTCGCAGGCTGCCTCGTGTCTGATGTCGAGGATGGCTTGACGAACTCGACGAGCGCGGCGACGCCGACGTTGAGCCCGTTCAGTGGCCCGTATGCCGCCGATGGGATCGGCGCCCAGACCGCCCAGTGCTCGTACACGGACGGTGGCGGTCTCACGCAGACGGTGGAGGCGACCTACACGGTCGTCGACCCCTCGGCCCCTCAGATCACACCTTCCGTGGTCGGGACACTCGGCCTCGACGACTGGTACCGAAGCGATGTGACCCTGACGTGGCTCGTCCAGGAGCCGCAGTCGCTTTCGTCGCTCGTCAAGACGGGCTGTGTCGATCAGTCGATCACCGCGGATCAGTCGGCGACGACCTACACCTGTTCGGCGACGAGCGCGGGTGGATCGTCCGGCCCGGTCAGCGTGGTGATCAAACGCGATGCGTCTGCTCCCACGGTCACCGGGGCTCCAGCTACTTCGCCCAACGGTGCAGGCTGGTACAAGACCTCGGTCACCCTGAACTGGACCTGCGCCGATGTCGGCCCGTCCGGCCTGCTCGATTCGTGCCCCGCAACGACCGTGCTGAACGACGAGGGACGGAACCAGGTCGGCTCGCTCGGCCCGATCAGCGACAACGCGGGAAACACAACCACCGGAACGAGCAGCCCTGCGGTCAACATCGACACGACGGCGCCAACCGTCTCGGCGGCCACGGCCGCCACGCCAGTCACCGTCTCGGGCGTCGATTGGTACAAGGACAGCGTCACCTTCCAGTGGACGGCGACCGATCCCGACCTCGCCGACGGAACACCCGGATCGGGCGCGGGAACTCCGTCTCCCACTTCGAGCACCTTCAATACGACCGGAACCGGTCAGAGCGCATCCGCAACCGCGACCGACCTCGCCGGCAACACCGGCACGGGGCACCTAACGGGTGTCAACGTCGACGCCTCCGCGCCCACGGTCGGGATCGTCTGCCCCACCACCGTCCTTCTGGGCGGATCGGCCACAGCGACATGGTCGGCGAGCGACACCGGCTCAGGGCTCGCCACGCCCGCCAGCGGCACCCTCCCGCTTGACACCGACACCGTCGGCACGAAGACCGTCAACGCCCCGACCGCGTCCGACAACGTCGGCCACACGAGCGCGCCGGTCTCGTGCGAATACCACGTCGTCTACGGATTCGCGGGACTCTTCGCGCCGATCGACCGGCCCAACATCATGAACATCTCCAAGGCAGGCCAGTCGATCCCGCTCAAGTGGAGACTCACCGACGCCCAAGGCAACCCCGTGCTCGACCTGCACACGGCAACGGTGACCGTCAGCGGGCTCAGCTGCTCGCTCGGCTCCTCCACCGACCTCGTCGAGGAAGTCGCCCCCGGAGGCTCAGGCCTCACCAACCTCGGCGACGGCTACTACCAGATCAACTGGAAGACACCAACCAGCTACGCGGGCTCCTGCAAGAGCCTCAACCTCAACCTCGGTGAGGGCGAAGCTCGAACCGGACTCGCCTACGTCAGCTTCAAGAAATAGCACCCGAAACCAGGGGTGGAGAGCCGCGTGCTCTCCACCCTTCCCTCCCGTCAGAGCGGAGGGCCTCGCGGGATCTCCGAGACTCATGAGCCGAGCACGTGGAGATCGCCAGCATCAGCTGGCAAGAATGCTCCGCTACGAAGAAGTCACCTGCGCTCGCAGGGCGCTGCGGTAAGCGCGCTTCTGCGGTGAATACGTGATCATGAGGGCGAGGAGGGCACGATGAGGTTCCGTCGCTCGGTGCGGCTGTCAGGGGTGAGCCGTCAAGCTGCCAGCCACGCGGCCGCATCCGGACCAGTGGTGTGGCAGTCGCGGCAGCGAGCCTCGTAGGAGTCGAGAGCACCGACGACGATCGTCTCGCCCCCGTACGGAGCCGGCCGGCCGTCGACGAGCCGCTGCGTCGTCGTGGCAGGCCCCCCGCAGCGGTGGCACACGGCCTGGAGCTTGTCGACGAACTCGGCACGGGTCAACAGCTCCGGCATCGGGCCGAACGGCTCGCGGCGGAAGTCCTGGTCGAGCCCCGCGACGATCACGCGGGCACCCCCGTCGGCGAGCGCAAGCGCGGCGTCGACGACAGCGTGCTCGAAGAACTGCACCTCGTCGATCCCGACGACCTCCGACGAGCGCGCGCGGGCGACGAGCTCCGCACAGCCGTCGATCGGCACGGCCGACATCCGCACCCCGGCATGGCTGACGACGTCCGCCGCGTCGTACCGGTCGTCGATCCGCGGCTTGCAGAGGATCACCCGCTGACCCGCGATCTCCGCGCGCCGCAGGCGCCGGATCATCTCCTCGCTCTTGCCGGAGAACATCGGGCCGCAGACGACCTCCAGCCATCCTCCTCGCTGCGGTGGCACCCGGATCACGGCGGCGATGCTAGAGACACAGGCGGACGCGACAAAAACAGTGTCCGAGCAGCGAAAGCACGACGGGTGGGGGCGGGTTGCGGTGTGGTTAACACCCTTGCGGACGACCCCGCCGTCCGGTCAGTATCGCGCAATGCGCATCGCGATCGTCTCCGGCGCCCCGAGTCGGACCGACCAGGAGCTCGCCTCGGTCCGTGCCCGTGGCCTCGAGGTCGTCCACGTGACACCGGCTGAGGCGGTTGCCTCGCTGGTGCCGGGGGACGTGGCGCTCGGCCGCCTCGACGTGCGACCGGAGCTGGACGGCGTCGACGACGGTCTCTGGTCGCTCGGCGTCCTCGCCGCGCGGGGGATCACGGTGCTGAACGCTCCGGGGACGCTCGTTGCCGCGCACGACAAGCTGTTGACCGCCCGGATCCTCCGGCGAGCGGGCCTCCCGCACCCCGAGACCTGGCATGTCCGCCCGGGCCGCCCGTACGACGGCCCGCCGGCGCCGCTCGTGCTCAAGCCCCGCCACGGCAGCTGGGGCCGCCACGTCACGCTCTGCGAGACCGACGACGCGCTCCGGAGCGAGCTCCGTGCCGTGCGCGACGAACCGTGGTTCCGGCAGCACGGCGCGCTCGTGCAGGAGCTCGTCCCGCCTACCGGCAGCGACCTCCGGCTCGTCGTCGCCGGGGGCAAGGTCGTCGGAGCCGTCAGTCGCGTCGCCAAGGAGGGCGAGTGGCGGACGAATGTCGCCCTCGGAGCGACGCGCGTCCCCCTCGACCCTCCCGCCGCGGCCGTGGAGCTCGCGCTGGCGTCCGCACGCGCCCTCGGGGCGTCGCTCGTCGGAGTCGACCTGATGCCGACCCCGGGGGGCGG
>DASSVY010000236.1:0-2667 GCA_035705535.1 Gaiella sp.
GCTCGAGCCCGAACGGGTTGCCGATCGCGACCACCGGGTCGCCGACCCGGACGGCATCGGAGTTTGCGAGCGAGAGCGGCGTCAGCGCCTTCGCAGGCACAGTCACCTTCAGCACCGCCAGGTCGGTGGACGGGTCCGTGCCGACGATCGTCGCCTTGACGGTGTCCTGGTTCGAGAAGCTCACCTCGACGCGCGACGCGCCCTGAACGACGTGGTAGTTCGTGACGATGTGGCCGTCCTTGTCGACCACGAAGCCCGACCCGAGCGCCTGCTGCGACTGGCCCTCGACGGGATTGCCGAAGACGTCGACGCCCGCACGGCCGCTCGAGGTCGAGGTGATCTGGACGACCCCGGGACCGCTGCGGCGGTAGATGTCCGCGATGTCGATCCCGGTCGAGCCTGTTGCCGAGGCGGCGCCCGTTTGCTGCGCCACAACCGGCGCCGCCTCGACGAGCGGGGCGGGATTGTCGAACGCTCCGACGGCCCAGGCGCCGGCGAGCGCCACGCCGCCACCGAGAAGGGAAGCGGCGGCGAGCGTGGCGATCGGTCGCGCGGCGGACGCGAGCCGGCCCGCGTGTGCGGGGTCGGCCGCGCCGGGGCGTTCCTGAGTGCCGAACGGTCCCGAGGTCTCGGAAAGGCTCACCCGCCCGTTATAGGGCGCGGGCCGTGAACCCCGGGTTGCGGGCGGTTAAGCGGCCGTTGCGGCCATCGCGACGGTCTTGACCACCTGCTCGCGGTCGGCGCCGAGCGCCTCGTCGAGCTTGCGTCCGAGCTCGCCGGAGGCGAAGAGCTCCTCGGTGATGTCGGCGCCGCCGATCAGCTCGCCCTTGACGAAGACCTGCGGGATCGTCGGCCAGTCCGAGATCGCCGAGAGCTCGGTGCGGATCGCGGGGTCGGGCAGGATGTCGACCGCGGTAATCGGCGCGCCGGCATTCCAGAGCGCCTGGATCGCGCGCAGCGAGTTGCCGCACGCCGGCCGCTCGGGTGTGCCCTTCATGAAGATCGCGACGGGCTCGTCGTCGATCACCTGCTGGATCTGGTCGTGGAGCGTCATCCGGTTCCCTTCGTCGTCGTGATGCGGAGCTCGTGGATCGTGCCGTCGGCGAGCGGTGCGGCGAGCGCGCGATTGACCATCCGGTGCTGCTCGACGAGCGAGACGCCGTCGAAGGCGTCGCTCGCGACGGTCACGTGGAAGTGGTCGCCGCCGCCCGTCCGGTCGAGGACGTCGACCTGCCCGCCGGGGAAGGCGTCCTCGAGCAGCGTGCGGATCGTGTCGGCGGCCATCGACACGATGCTAGCCAGCGCGCGTGGCTCCAAGCCTCGCACGTCTTCCGCGCACCAAGCGGGGCGAGGCTCGAGCCACACCCCGGGAGCGACGCCCAGCCTCGAACCTCGGCTCGAAGCATCGTGATGTATACTGCGCTGTATGCGTCGCAAACAGATCTACCTCGACGACGCGAGCGAGCGGGCGCTCAAGCGGCTCGCGGCGCGCACCGGGCGCTCCGAGGCGTTCCACATCCGCGAGGCGCTGCAGCGCTACCTCGCCGCGACCGGCGGCGAGCCGGGCGACGACCCGCTCGAGCGGCTGATCGGCCTCGTCCCCGACGAGGCCGGCCCCGACGACGTCGCCGAGGAGCACGACCATTACCTCTACGGCGCCCCCAAGGAGTGGGCGTGACGGTTCTCGCACATGGGCTCGGCCGGCTCGCGGTCGCCGAGGAGCACGACCACAGGCCCTCCGGCCTCTACGGCGCCCCCAAGGAGCGGCCCTGAGGGTCGTCTACGCCGACTCGGGCGCGTTCATCGCGCTCCTCTGGCGGCGTGACCGCGCGCACGCGCGGGTCCGCGACCACTACACGGCGCTGCGCGAGGCCGGCGACGTCCTGCTCACCTCCGACCTCGTCGTGTCCGAGACCGCGACCCGCCTCCGGTTCGATGCGGGGCTCGACGCGGCGCTCGCGTTTCGCAGCCTGCTCGAGGAGGCCGTCGCGGCGGGCCGCCTGATCGTCCGCCACGCCGACGCCGAGCTCGACGCGCGTGCCTGGGACCTGATGGAGCGCCACCCGGGCCTCACCCTCTCGTTCACCGACTGCGTCGGCGCCGTCACCGCGACCGAGGGTCGCGCGGCCGCCGTCCTCGGCCTCGACAACGACTTCCGCGCGCTCGGCTTCTCGCTCGAGCCGGGCCCGCCAACACCCCCCACCCGACAGGAGGAGCAATGACCCATCCCGACAGCTTCGGAGCCCGCTCCACCCTGACGGTCGGGGGCACCGATCACGAGATCTTCCGGCTCGACGCGCTGCAGAGCCGCTTCGACGTCGCGCGGCTTCCCTACACGCTGCGGATCCTGCTCGAGAACTTGCTGCGCCGCGAGGACGGGGAGACCGTCTCGCCCCAGGACGTGGAGGCGGTCGCCACCTGGGACGCGAGCGCCGAGCCGGCGAGCGAGATCACGTTCGCCCCGGCGCGCGTCCTGCTCCAGGACTTCACCGGCGTCCCTGCCGTCGTCGACCTCGCAGCGATGCGCGACGCGATGGCCGCGCTCGGCGGCGACCCGAGCGTGATCGACCCGCTGATCCCTGCCGAGCTCGTGATCGACCACTCCGTGCAGGTCGACGACTTCGCGAGCCGGCTCGCGATCCGGCGAAACGCCGAGCTCGAGTTCCA
>DASSVY010000237.1:0-6449 GCA_035705535.1 Gaiella sp.
CGCGCGACGTCGCGCGGCTCGTCTCCGACCCGGAGCTTGTGTCGCTCCGGTTCGACCACGTCGATCTGGCCGCGCTCGCCGCAACCTTCGCGAGGCCGGACGTCAGCGTCGAGATCGACGGCCCGGCGACGGTCGACGGCGACGCGACAAGGCTGCGGCAGGTGCTCTCGAACCTCGTCGCGAACGCGCTCCGCCACGGCACGCGGGCAGCCATCGAAGTGCGGACGAGAAATGGGCGTGTGGTGGTCTCCGTCGCGGACGACGGGCCGGGCATCGCCTCCGGTGCCGACCCTTTCGCCCGCGGAGCGAGCGGGGCGGGCTCGACCGGCTACGGCCTGTGGCTCTCGCGCGCGATCGCGGAGGCGCACGGCGGGACGCTCGAGCTCGGCGAGGCGCCCGAACGGGGCGCATCTCTCAGGCTTTCCCTGCCGTCTTCTTCCTGACGCCGAGCCCGAGCTCGCTCTGGAGCGCGCGTGCGCGGGCGGCCACGGCGCGGCGCATCGCGGTGGGCTCGAGCACCACGGTCTCGCCGCGGTCGGCGAGCACCTCGGAGAGCAGCCATTCCTCGGTCTTGAACGTGACGTCGGAGAGCGCGGCCTTGTCCGTCAGCGCGCGCGCTCCGCGCTCGAGCTTCCAGCGGGCGATCGTCGGCGAGTGCAAGAGCACCGCGGTCGCCGGCTCCGCGAGGTAGTTCGGGTCGAACCCCTCGCGCGACTCGAAGCCCTCGCCCGTGAGCGTCGCCGAGCGCATCCGGTCGAGACGGTACGTCCGGGGCCCGTCGACGGTGCGATCCCAGGTGTGCACACGCCAGAACGGCAGCTCCCGCTCGATCGTGTACGGCTCGACGAGGCGCGTGGAGGGCTCCTCCTCGCCTTCCTTGAGGTACTCGAGCTCGACGAGACGCCGCTTCTCCGCGCCCTCGGAGAGGATGCGGACGAGGGCCTCCTCGTCGTTGCCCGGGCGCTCCGCAGCGGCCGGCGCGAGCTCGAACTGCCCAAAGGTCTCTTCGAGCTTCCGGCGCACGCGGTCGAGCGGTGTGTGGGCGTCGGCCGCGATCGCGGGGCCGACGTACTCGATCGCGAGCCGGATCGCGCGCGCCTCGAGCGGGGTCAGCTTCGGTGCCCTGCGGAACACGTCGCCGTAGAGCTCCTTGTCGACCCGGACCTTGCCCGTGTCGTCGTTCACCTCGGCGTAGACCGTGTAGCAGCCGCCGCCGAAGTTGACGAGGTTGAGCAGCGAGAGCGTTTCCTGAAGCTCCTCGCGGGGGATCGAGAACCGCTCGGCCAGCTCGTCGGCGGCGAGCACCGTCCCACGCTCGTCGCCGCATGCGGCGAGCAGATGTGCGAGCAGCGCCTGGAGCACGCCGAAGCGCTCGGGTGCGACCGGACCGGCAGGCTGGCGCTCGGATGCGACGCGGCGCTCGGGCCGGCGCTCGCGCGCGTGGTCGGGCGCCGCGCCGCCGTGCCCGTCGCGCAGGGCGCGGAGCGCCGC
This sequence comes from Gaiella sp., assembly GCA_035705535.1. Taxonomy (GTDB): domain Bacteria; phylum Actinomycetota; class Thermoleophilia; order Gaiellales; family Gaiellaceae; genus Gaiella. Next base: position 1,492 of record DASSVY010000237.1, read on the forward strand.
AGCGACCTCGTCCCGCAGCTCCGGCGGATCGAGCGGGACGGCGCGGCCGTTCTGGCGGAGGATCCATGAGGCAAGGGGGCCGAGCACCGCGTAGGGCGTCTCGAAGACCCCGTCGGCGACCGTGCCCGCGTCGGACAGCGTGCGATGCACCCACCAGGCGGTGTCGCCCTGCACCTCGATCCGCGCGATGCCCACCTGCTCTCCGATCTGCCACGGTCGCGCGACGCGGTGGGCGTCGACGTCGAACTCGGCCGGCTGCCGGAAGTCTCGCTCCCGACGTGTCGCGAAGCGGATGTCGGACCTGATTCGCGCGACCCTGAACGTGCGGGTCGCGTCGCGGTCGAGGTCGTGCCCGACGACGTACCAGACCCCTTCGTCGAGCCGCAGCGCGTACGGATTCAGTCGGCGCTCGGTCTCGCGTTCGCGCGCGGGCGACCAGTAGCGGAACTGGATCGTCCGCTGCTTGGAGATCGCGGACTCGAGCTTCGAGAGCCGTGCGGCGAGCTCGGGGGAGTAGTCGGGCGCGGTGACCCGGACGCGCTCCGCGGTTGCCGTCGGTGGATGCCGGAACCCCGGCCGGCCGAGCGCGAGGTTCTGGAGCGCGAGACGGAGCGGCTCGGCGTACGCGAACTTCCCTTCGAGGGCGTAGAGCGCGGTCTGCAGCGCGGCCAGCTCGTCTTCCTTCAGATCGAGCTCGTCGAGGAAGTAGTGCTCCGAGCGGAGCGAGTAGAGCTCCTCGCCCGTGAACTCGTCCCGCTGCGACTGGAGCGGGACGCCGAGCGCCGTGAGCTCGGCGCGATCGGAGTAGAACCGGCGCGCGAACGCCTCGTCCGACATCTCCGAATATCCCTCGACGTTCCCCTTCACGTCGCGCGCCGTCAGCGGGCGCCGCTCTGCCATCAGGAACGCGACGAGCGAGAGCTGCCGGATCAGCTTGTCGGCGTCGTGCGACATCGGCCTACCCTACCGCGGGCCTGTCGGCCGGCAATGCGCGTCTCGGCGGAGCGCCCACAGCGCCCACGTCACCCGTCGCTCGTGTTCGGCTATGCGACTGCCGCTGCGCGGCCGACCGTCGACTGCTCGAGGTGCTGGTGGGAGGGGCAGTAGTCGCGGCCGGGAAGCGGCGTGCGCTGGCACGCCTTGCCCTTGCGGGTGGTCGCCTTGCAGCGGCTCACGCCGCCGTCGAGCAGCCCGGCCTCGAGCTGCGCCTCGATGAACGTGACCGCCGCCGAGACCCCCTCGCCGACCGCCCAGGCGACCTTCGCCTGCGCGGTGATCGGGAAGTAGCGGCGGATGTCGTGGAATAGCGTCCGGTCCGGCCGCGCGAAGTAATGCGGATCCTGCGCGAGACGCGTCATCGTCTCCTCGCACTCGCAGAGCACGGCGCGCCGGTACTCCAGACGCGTCGGCTGATCGACGTAGGGGTCGATCAGATCCTTGATCGAGCGGTAGATCGCCCGCGAGTACTGATACATGCAGGACTGCAGCTGCGCGAGGTTGGCCTCCATACGGATCCCGTCTCCCGTCCGTCGTTCGCCTTCGCCAGCGGGCTCCGAATGGGTCCCCGCGGCTTTCCGGGGGCGAGTCTACCCGGACCGGCCCCGTGTTACAAACTCCGTCACGATCGTTGTCCACCGAGAAGACGGATGGGGCTACGACGCGACCTGCGCGACTCGCGCGCCCTTCACGGCCGCACGGGCGCGGCGGAGCACGCTCGTCGCCTCCGCCTCGGTCTCGTACTTCCCCGTGAACGCCATCCAGTAGCCGGGGCGGAGGCTGGCGAACGAGGACGAGTCCAGGACGCCGACCTGGCGGAGCCCTTTTGCCCTCGCCTGCTGCGCGGCGACGACGGCGGCGTTGCGGCCCCGCGTCTTGGGCACGGAGACCAGGACGATCGTCCACCCGTGTTCCGTACGCGACCACCGCGCGAGCGCGGCGTCCGGCTCGACGGGCGACGCCGGAACGGTCGCGCTGCCGCCGATCGCCGTCAGCACCTGCTCCTCCCCCGAGTCGTTGGACGCAATCGCGATCGCGATCGCCGCACCGACGACCGCCACTGCGGCAAGCGCGGCGACGCGGAGCCGCAGCCCCTGCGTGTCGGACGGGGGAGGACCGACCCGCCAGCGGCCCGGTTGCCTGAGGCCGCACTGCAGGCAGTACTCCTGGCCGGCGACGACGGCGGTGCCGCAGCGCGGGCACGCGGACGACGCCGCGGTCGTGCTCACGCGATCGTGCCATCCTCGTCGTCGTCGAGCGCACGGCCGCAGCTCGGGCAGTAGCGGGCGCCCACGAGGAGCGGCGCGCCGCACGTGCAGATCGCCTGTTGCCGCCGGCGCAGCCCGAGCCCGGAGACGAGGGCGTCGATCTCGGAGATCCGTGTCTCGATCGCGATCAGCTCCGCGCAGCGCTCGACGACGAGCGTCTCGTTGAACTGGTCGCGGCGGTACATCTCGAACGTCAAGCCGCCGAGCTCGCGGAGCCGCTCCTCACGGATCGACAGAAGCGCGCGCCGTTCACGGCGCAACTCGCTCGCGGTCGGCGTCGCCGGCTTCCTCTGGAAGAGCGCCACCCGGGCAGGATAGTCGGGCGCCTCGGCGGGTCGCTCGGCGGCGCGGCCTTACAGCTGGACGACGACCAGGCGCTCCTCGGTCATCTCGCGGACCGCCCACGCCGGGCCCTCGCGCGTGTTGCCGGAGTCCTTGACACCGCCGTACGGCATCTGGTCGGCGCGGAACGTCGGCGCCTCGTTGATCGTCACGCCGCCGAACTCGAGCCTGGCGGCCGCCGACAGCGCGCGGGTGACGTCGCCCGTGAAGATGCCCGCCTGGAGCCCGTAGCGCGTCGCGTTCGCGAGGTCGATCGCCTCGTCGAGCGTCGAGTACCGCTGCAGCGTGCAGACGGGCCCGAACACCTCGTCGCACGCGAGCCTGCCCTCGGGGGGCGGCGACTCGACGACGGTCGGGCGCAGGAGGTCGTTCTCGACGACGCCACCGGTGAGGATCTTCGCTCCACCGGCCCTGGCCTCGTCGACCCACTCGAGCACCCGGTCGCGCTCCGAGGCCGCGATCAGCGGGCCGACGTCGGTCGATTCGTCGGCCGGGTCGCCGACGACGAGGGCCTCGACCAGGGGGACGAGCTCGTCGCGGAACGCGTCGAAGACCTCCTCGTGCACGAGGATCCGCTGGACCGAGATGCAGCTCTGGCCGGCGAACGAGAACGCGTTCGCCGCGCACTTGGAGGCCGCGAGGGCGATGTCCGCGCCGGCATCGACGATCACCGGAGTTGCGTTGCCGAGCTCGAGGTTGACCCGCTTCCGCGGCGCCCGCTCGCGGAGCTTCCACCCGACCGGTCCTGAGCCGGTGAACGTGATGAGGGCGACGCGCGGGTCTTCGACGAGCACGTCCCCGATCTCGGCCGACGGCCCGACGAGCACGTTGAGCCAGCCCGCGGGAAGCCCGGCCTCGAGCTCCAGCTCGGCGAGGAACAGTGCCGAGAGAGGCGTCTGCGTCGCGGGCTTGAGGACGACGGCGCAGCCGGCCGCGAGCGCCGGCGCGATCTTGTGCGCCACGAGGTTCAGCGGGAAGTTGAACGGGCTGATCGCGCCGACGACGCCGATCGGAACCCGCTGGGTAAACGCGAGCTTGCCCGCTCCCGCGGGCGACGCGTCCATCGGCACGACCTCTCCCGCGAGCTTGCGTGCCTCGACGGCCGCCATCGTGTACGTCGAGACGGCGCGGGAGGCCTCGACGCGCGCGGCTTTCATCGGCTTCCCGGCCTCCGCGCAGATGAGCCGGGCCGCCTCGTCGGCGCGGACGGTCAGCAGCTCCGCGACGCGGGCGAGGATCTCGGCCCGCTCGTGGGCCGGAAGCGGCGTCTGCATCGCCCGCTCGGCGGCGTCGATCGCCTCACGCGTCTTGGCGGCGCCGACCTGCGCGACGCGTGCGACGGGCGAGCCGTCGTACGGCGAGACGACCTCGATCCACTCGTCGGTGGTAATCCACTCCCCGTCCAGCAGCAGCGCGCGCTCGGTCACCGTGGAGGCCATGGGGAGAGTCTACGGGGGCGGTGGTACCGTGACGCCGTGGGCGATGCGCTCGTCGTCGAGGCCATCCGGACGCCGATCGGGCGCCGGAACGGAGCGCTCGCGGGCGTCCGGGCCGAGGAGCTCGCAGCCCAGGCGCTCAACGGTCTCGTCGGCAGGCTGGACGTCGACCCGGCGGAGATCGAGGACGTGCAGATGGGCTGCGTCAGCCAGGTGGGCGAGCAGGCGCTGAACATCGCACGGATGTCGTCGCTCGTCGCCGGTTGGCCCGAGACCGTCTGCGGGTCGTCGATCGACCGGCAATGCGGCTCGTCGATGCAGGCCGCGTTCAACGCCGCGGCCGCGGTCCAGGCAGGGCATCTCGACGTGATCGTCGCGGCGGGCGTCGAGTCGATGTCGCGCGTCCCGATGGGCTCGAACCTCACCGCGGGCGGCTTCGAGGGCTTCTCGCCGAAGCTGTACGAGCGCTGGGAGGTCGTGCCGCAGGGGATCTCCGCCGAGGTGATCGCCGAGGAGTGGGGGCTGTCACGCGAGGCGCTGGACGAGTACTCGTTCGAATCCCACCGCCGGGCGATCGCAGCGACCGACGAGGGCCGGTTCGAGCGGGAGATCGTTCCCGTCGAGGTCGGGGCCACGGGCGCGGCCGTGCTCGTCGGCGTGGACGAGAACCCGCGCCGCGACACGTCGCTCGAGAAGCTCGCATCGCTCCCCGCCGCCTTCAAGGAGGGCGGGAAGATCACCGCGGGGAACTCGAGCGCGATCGTCGACGGCGCAGCCGTGATGCTCGTGACGAGCGAGGACGGCGCGTCGCGGCTCGGCCTCGAGCCCCGCGCGAGGCTCGTCTCGTTCGGCCTCGCCGGAGTCGACCCGTATCGGATGCTCCATGGGAACCCGCTCGCGTGCGAGCGGGCGCTCG
>DASSVY010000238.1:0-5493 GCA_035705535.1 Gaiella sp.
CCTGGACCGCCAGGAGGCGAGCGCGCGTTCCCTGGTCGAGCGGCTCGAGGCACACCCCGCGGTCGTCACGGTGCGCTACCCGGGCTTCTCCTTCCTCGTGAGCTTCGACGTCGCCGACGGTGCAGCGGCCGGACGCGTGGAGCGCGCGGTCCGCACGGTCGTCAACGCCACGAGCCTCGGCGGCACCCGCTCGAAGCTCGAGGCGCGCCACCGCTGGGAGGGCGATCGGATCCCGACGGGCCTCCTGCGACTCTCGGTCGGCCTCGAGGACGCCGACGCGCTGTGGGCTGACCTCGAGCAGGCGCTCGCGATGGCGTAGTCGTGCGCCACGAGGAGCCGGCGCGTACGGTATGGCTGTACAGGCACGATGGAAGCAGAACCGCGGCAGGCCCAAGGAACACAGGAGCGGCTTGACCCGTGACGAGCGTTCGTTTATTCATACTGCACAGTGCGCGCCTCTAAGGACCCGCGTCCCGCTGTGGGGCTCATCGGTCTCGGGAACATGGGCACCGCGATCGCGGAGCGACTCGTCGACGCGGGGTACGACCTCGTCGTCAGCAACCGGACACCCGGGCGCTCGGCTGCGCTCGAGGCGCGAGGCGCCTCTGTCGCGGGCTCGCCGGAAGAGCTCGCCGCTGAGGTCGACGTCGTGCTCACCTCGCTCGCCGACGACGACGCGTTCGAGGCCGTCGCGACACGGGTGATCGACGCAGCACGACCGCGGACGGTCCTCGTCGACGTGTCCACGGTCTCGGCGGAGTGCTCGGCGCGCGTGGCGGAGCGCGCAGAGGAACGGTCGGTGCGATATCTCCGCGCTCCGGTCAGCGGGAACCCGACCGTCGTCCGGGCGGGGAGCCTCAGCTTCATCGTCTCGGGCGACCGGACGACGCTGGACGAGATCGAGCCGGTGCTTCTCGCGATCGGGCCGACGATCCACCACGTGGGCGGCGACGAGCAGGCGCGAGTGGTGAAGCTCGCGATCAACCTGATGGTTGCCGTCCTCGCGCAGGCGATCTCGGAAGCCCTCGTCTTCGGCGAGGCGGCGGGCGTGAGTCGCGCAGCGCTGCTCGAGGTGATGGGCAGCTCGGCCGTCGGCGCGCCGTTCGTGAAGTACAAGACCGAGCCGCTTCTGCGGGACGACTACTCGGCGACGTTCACGACGGCCTTGATGGAGAAGGACATCGACCTCGTGCTCGACGCAGCCGGCGAGGGCGGCGTCGACCTGCCCCTGGCGCAGGAGCTGAAGCGGCAGCTGCGAGCGGCGAGCGAGGCCGGCTATGCCGACGACGACTTCATCGCCCTCTTCCAGCACCTGCGACGCGCGTCCGGGCTCGACGTGACGGAGCGGGTCGCCGAGGGGGCGAGCAGGCAGCTCGAACAGGAGGTGGTGCCGTGAGCATGCGCAGCAGGGCGAACGGCTCGCCCGACGCCACGCGGGCGGTCGACTGGGAGCAGCGGATCGAGTTCGCGCGCCTCCGAGAGGAGCGGCTCGGTCGCGCCAAGGCCGCGCTCGACGCCTCCGACCTGGGCGCCGTGCTGCTGTTCGACCCGAACAACATCCGGTACGTCACGAGCACGCACATCGGCGAGTGGGCGCGAGACAAGAACGCGCGGTTCGCGCTGCTCCCGCGCGGCGGCGACCCGATTCTCTGGGACTTCGGCTCCGCCGCGAAGCACCACCAGCTGTTCGCCCCGTGGCTCCCGCCGGAGAACTTCCGCGCGGGCGTCGCGCCGATGCGCGGGGCGATGCCCGTCGAGACCGGGATCCCCGACAGGCTCGGCGAGCGGATCGCGACGGAGCTCCGCGAGCGGGGCCTCCAGGGCGAGCCGCTGGGGATCGACATGGCCGACCTCGTCACGATCGAGGCGCTCCAGCGGGCGGGCGTGCACGTCACCGACGGCTCCCGCGTGCTCCTCGCGGCACGGACGATCAAGACGTCGCAGGAGATCGCGCTGCTCGACCAGTCGGCGGGGCTCGTCGACGCGGTCTACGAGGAGATCTACCGGATGCTGCGGCCCGGCGTGTACGAGCACGAGATCGTCGCGCGCGCCCACCAGCTGCTGTTCGAGATGGGCTCGGAGCAGGTCGAGGCCGTCAACGCCGTGTCCGGCGACCGCTGCAACCCGCATCCGCACGTCTTCTCGGACCGGCTCCTGCGGCCCGGCGACCAGGCGTTCTTCGACATCATCCATTCATTCATGGGCTACCGGACGTGCTACTACCGCACGTTCAACGTCGGCGGCGTCAACCACGCGCAGCTCGACGCCTACAAGCAGTGCCGCGAATGGCTCGACAACGCGATCGCGCTCGTCCGCCCGGGCATGACGACGGACCGGATCGCCGAGGTGTGGCCGACCGCCGAGGAGCTCGGCTTCCCGGACGAGGAGACGTGCTTCGGGCTCCAGTTCGGTCACGGGATCGGGGTCGGGCTGTACGAGTCGCCGATGATCTCGCGAGTCCACTCGCTCGAGCATCCCGTCGAGCTCGAGGAGGGCATGGTCTTCGCGCTCGAGACGTACTGCGCGGCGACGGACGGCCGCTCCGCCGCGCGGATCGAGGAGGAGGTCGTCGTGACCGCAACCGGGTACGAGGTGCTCACGCGCTTCCCCGCCGAGGAGCTGCTCGTCGCCGGCCGCATCTACGTGCGCGGTGCGGATCTCGTCGGCGAGAACGGAGACCGCTCGGTGGGCGCTCCCGGCCTTGCGTCCGCCGTAGCGTCGTCCGCCGTGGTCGAGCCCTCGGGCGTCTCGTCGTGAGCGGGGAGACCGGAACCCGCACGCTCGCCGACGGCCTGCCCGCATACCGCCTCGTCCGCCGGGAGGACATCGAGCTGGCCGACGCCCTCCCCGGTCGGTCCGCCGGCCTGACGAGCTGTCGGCTCGTGGACGGCTCGCTCGGGTCGACGCACATGGCCGTGACGCTCGTGTCGCTCGAAGCCGGCCACGTCGACGAGCACCTGCACTCGTTCGAGACGAGCTTCTACGTCCTCGACGGGAATCCGGTGCTGTACCTCGAGGGCCGCGGCGTGACCCTGGAGCCGGGAGCCTGCGGGGCGATCCCGGTCGGCGTCCCCCACGCGTTCCGGTCGAGCGGGCCGACGCGCTGGATCGAGATGGCCTCGCCCCGGCCCCGCACCGACGGGAGCGACACGTTCTTCCTCGGCCCCGCGCCCGACAGCGTCGCGGCGACGCTCGACGCACGGGATCCGCGTAACCACAACCTTTTTCTCCTCGGAGACGGCGAGACGGATCTGGACGTCCTGAAGCGGGCCCAGGCGATGGGCGCGCCCACGGTCTCGGGGAGCATGGCCACCGCGGTCCTCGCGTACAGCGGGATCGCCGTCAAGATGCTCGTCGACCAGCGCCTCGACGCGCAGCTGCACACGATGTTCATGGTCGACTACCAGCCCGGAGCCTGCGCGAATCCTCACGACCACCCGTTCGAGGAGTCGTACTACATGCTCGAGGGCGAGGTCGACGTCGTGGCGGACGACGACCGCTTCACGCTCCGACCCGGCGACGCCTTCTGGACGGGGACGGGATGCGTGCACGCCTTCTACGAGACGCAGGGTCGTCCGGTCCGGTGGCTCGAGACCTCGGCGCCGGGCCCGCCGCCCCGCCACTCGTACCGTCACAAGCGCGACTGGGAGTACCTCGGCGAGCGCCTCGCCGCCGAGACGAGCGTCGGTGCCGCGTGAGCAACGTCAGCGACACGCCGGCGACGGGCGTCCTCGACGACCTCGACCTCTACACGCGGCTCTTCCGGCAGATGCTCTTGATCCGCGGCTTCGAGGACCTCGTCCAGTCGCTCTTCCTCGCGGGCGAGGTCTACGGGACGACGCATCTCTATTCGGGGCAGGAGGCGATCGCGACCGGCGTCGCGAGCCAACTCGAGGAGCGCGACCGCGTCGCCGCGACGTACCGGGGCCACGGCCACGCGCTCGCGCTCGGCGTCGACCCCCAGGCGCTGCTCGACGAGATGCTCGGCCGGGGCACGGGGATCAACGGCGGCCGGGCGGGCTCGATGAACGTCAACTCGCTGGACGACCGGCTGATCGGCTCGTTCGGGATCGTCGGCGGCAGCATCGCTGCGGCGACGGGCGCCGCGCTGGGCCTCAAGCGAACGACGGGCGGCGTCGCGGTCGCGTACTTCGGCGACGGTGCAATGAATCAGGGCTACGTCTACGAGTGCCTGAACTTCTGCAAGGTGCTCGACCTGCCGCTCGTCCTCGTCTGCGAGAACAACGGCTACGGCGAGTACACGGCCTTCCGCTCGGTGACCGCCGGCGAGCTCCGCGAGCGCGCGGAGGTGATGGGCGTGCCGACCGAGACGATCGACGGGATGAGCGTCTGGACGGTTCGCGACGCCGCCCGCCGCGCGATCGACCACGCACGCGGGGGGAACGGGCCGACGTTCATCGAGGCGTTGACCTACCGTTTCGTCGGTCATTCGCGCAGCGACCCCGGCGCGTATCGCCCGGACGGCGAGCTCGACCGCTGGAGGGAGCGCGACCCGATCACGGTGCTCGCGGCGCAGCTCGTCTCCGACGGAGTCGTCGAGGCCCGCCTCGACGACGTGCGCCGGGAGGTGGCGGACGAGCTGGAGCGCATGCGCGAGCAGGGCCTCGCGGCGCCCTGGCCCACCGAGCTGACGGCGCGCGAGTTCAAGGACTGAGGCGTGGCCGTGCCCCGCGAGCTGACGATGCCCAAGCTGTCCGACTCGATGGCCGATGCGGTGATCGTCCGCTGGCTCAAGGCGCCCGGCGAGGCGTTCGCGCGGGGCGACGCGCTGATCGAGGTCGAGACCGACAAGGCGACGGTGATCTACGACGCCGAGTGGGACGGGATGCTCGCGGCGATCCTCGTCCCCGAAGGCGGGACGGCCGGGGTCGGGGAGGCGATCGCGACGTTGTCGAACGGCGACGCCGAAGCGCCGGCGCGACCACCCGCTGCCGAGCCGGGACGCGACCCCGTTCCGCCGCGCGCGCCGGCGCCGGTCGTCGCTGCCGACGGCGACGACGCGACGGGTCGGCGACCGAACGCGACGCCGGTCGCGCGGCGCGTCGCCGTCGAGCTCGGGGTCTCTCTCCACGGCCTCTCCGGCACCGGCCCCGGCGGCCGTGTGACCGTGGAGGACGTGAAGGCGGCAGCCCCGTCGGGCCGCCCGGCTCCCGCACCGCGCGAGGCCGCCGGAAAGGGCGAGGTCGAGAGCCGCGAGCTGACGCCGACCGAGGCGACGATCGCCCGCCGGATGACGGAGTCGGCGACGAGCACGCCCGTTCTGACGGCGGCGGCGGACGTCGACGTCTCGCTGATCGTCGCGCTGCGACGAGGTGCGCGCGACGCCGGCGAGGAGGTGCCGTCGCTCAACGACTTCGTGGTCAAAGCCGTGGCGCGAACCCTGCGGGAGCTCCCACGCCTCAACTCCTCGTTCGCCGACGGGCGGATCGAGACGTACTCGCGGGTCAACGTCGGCATCGCGGTGGCGACGGA
>DASSVY010000239.1:0-2945 GCA_035705535.1 Gaiella sp.
CGCGTCGGCGACCTCGACGAGGCGATCGCCCTCGCGAACGAGTCGCCCTACGGGCTGACGTCCGCGATCCACACCGCGAGCGTCCACCGCGCGATGCGCTTCGCCGAGCAGGTCGCGGCCGGCGTCGTGGTCGTCAACGCCGGGACGCACGGGAGCGAGCCGCACATGGGGTTCGGCGGGGTACGGCAGTCGGGGACGGGGTGGAAGGAAGCGGGGGTCGAGGCGCTGGACGTCTACTCGGAGACGCAGTACGTGAACCTCGTGGTCGATCCCGCCCTCGCGTGACCCGTGTCCCGCTTGCGATGCTCGGGCTCGGCGGGATCGGCGGCCTGCTCGCCGCTCGTACCGACGCGCTGTGCGTCGGCACCGGGCGAACCGTGACCGCGATCCTGTCGCGCGGCTTGACGCTGACACACGACGGGATGACGACCGTCGCGCACCCCGAGGCGACGACCCGGCTCGATCGACCCGTGGGGCTTCTCGTCGTCGCGGTGAAGGCCTACGACCTCGACGCCGCACTGGACCGGGTCGAGCCCCAGGCGCTCGACGGCGCGCTCGTCCTCCCGCTGCTCAACGGCCTCGAGCACGTCGACGCGCTGCGGGCGCGGTTCGACGGCACGAGCTACAGGTTGGTACAGGCGCCTCCTGCCGTCGCCGCCGGATCGATCGGGAGCCTGTCGGCGCACGCGCCGGAGCCCGGGTTCGTCGTCCAGGGGACGCCGTCACCCGGAAGGATCACCGCCGCCTCGCGAGACCTCGACCGCGACCGCCTCGCGGCCGCGCTCGCGCCGCTCGGCGTCCCCGGCATCGACGTCGTGGCGATCGACGACGAGCGGGAGGTGCTCTGGGAGAAGGCCGCGCGCCTGGCGGTGCTCGCCGGCGCGACCGTCGCATCGGGACGCACGGTCGGCTCGCTCCGGGACGATCCGCCCTGGCGCGAGCGGATGCGCGCCGGGCTCGACGAGTCGGTGACCGCGGCGGCGGCCGACGGAGTGTCGCTCTCTGCCGAGCAGCAATGGGGGATGATCGAGGCCATGCCGCCGGAGCTGACGACGTCCGCCGCCCGCGATGCGGAGGCCGGACGGCGGACGGAGCTCGACGCGATCACGGGCTCCGTCGTGCGCGCCGCAGCGCGGCTCGGTGTCGATGCGCCGGTCCTCTCCGCGCTCCACGAGGAGGCGCGATGCCGAGCGCGATAGCGCTTATCGGCGCCCGCTCCGGGTCGGAGCGCGTCGTCGGCAAGAACGTGCGCCGCCTCGCCGGGCATCCGCTGCTCGCGTACGCGATCGAGACAGCGCGTCGCGCCGAGGTGTTCGACCGGATCCTCGTGTCGACGGACAGCGAGCAGATCGCCCAGGTCGCGCGGTGGTACGGCGCCGACGTGCCCTTCCTCCGCCCCGAGGAGTACGCCACGTCGACGTCGCCGGACATCGAATGGATCGCGTGGACGCTCCCGCGGCTCGACGAGCGCTACGACCTCTTCGCGATCGTCCGGGCGACGAATCCGTTCCGGGGCCCCGACGCGATCCGACGCGGGCTGGACCAGCTGCTCGCGACGCCCGAGGCGGACTCCGTCCGCGCCGTCGAGCCCGTCAAGCAGCATCCGGGGAAGATGTGGGTGATCGACGAGGTCGGTCGCCTCATGCGGCCGCTGCTCGATCAGTCCCACCTCGACGTCGCCTGGCATGCGGGCCAGTACCAGGCGCTTCCGTCCGTCTACGTGCAGAACAGCGCGCTCGAGATCGCGTGGACGCGGGTGGTCGAGGCGACCGGGACCCGCGAGGGGGTGATCCAGGCGCCGTTCCTGACTGTGGGCTACGAGGGGCTCAACATCGACGACGAGGACGACTTCGCCCGAGCCGAGCAGCTCGTCGCGTCGGGGCGGGCGCGCCTCGTGGACGTCCCACGCGAGCCGTATCCTGGCGACGTGTGACGGAGGCATACCCGCCGGCGAGAGCGGCGAGGTCCACGCGCAGGGTTTCTCTCGCTTCCGTAGACGGCCTGAGAGGCGCCGTGGTCGTGTTCGTCGCGTCCCTCGCGTGCTTCGGTCTTCAATCGGTGGCTGTCTCGATCGGCCTTGGGCGCGATGCCGAGGATTACCTGATCGACGGGTGGGAGACCTTCGAACGCCATCCGCTGTTTCCGCGCCTCATGCTGGCACGGACCCCCGTTGCGGGCTTGCTGATCGACTTCTTCGACCGGCTGGGCGGGATCAGTGCGGTCGAGGCCGGGCTCGGACTCGTCTTCGCGGCCGGTGTGACCTGTTGGGTGGCGGCGGCGCGCGCCTACGGGCGGAAGGCCGCGCTGGTCATGTTCGTGCTCCTCGCCGTCGTGCCCGCATACGGGTTGTTCTTCCATCGCGTCTCCAGCGATCCCGTCTTCGCCTCGGTGCTCGGGCTCACTGCGCTCCTGGCCGTCCGCCTGGCGGAACGTTCTTCCGTCGGACGCTCGGCGGCCGTCGGTGTCGGCGTCGCGGCTCTCGTCCTGACCCGTCCGTCGGGCGAGCCCTTCATCCTGCTCGCGGTGCTGCCGCTCGCGCTTGGTGGCCCGTGGCGCCTCCGCGTCGCCCGGGCCGCGGCGATCGCCGGCGTGACGGTCGCGATCCTCGCTACCTGGGCAGCTACCAATGACGCCCGCTACGGGGAGCTGACGGTCGCCCACGGAGGCAAGTCGGGCATTCCGCTGTACCACGTGTTCGTCCTCGAGCCGAGGGTCCAGCGCTCCAACGGGCCCGCCTCGGAAAAGGTCGCGGTCGCGGTCGAGCATCGGTTGCTCGGCATGGAGCCGTACCGCTCGTACGGCTTCGACGCCGACGAGATCCTCCAGGCCGGCAACACCTGGGCCCTCGACGACGTCGTCTACGCGGTGGAGTCGGAGTACGGCGCGCGGAACGGGAGCGACACGCTGTTCCGTGCCGGGCTCGAGGCGGTCCGTGCCGACCCGGT
>DASSVY010000240.1:0-2959 GCA_035705535.1 Gaiella sp.
GCCGAATCCTGCGGCTTGATCCCCGCTTGCGGCGGGGCACACCCCCTGTATCAGCTCGCAAACGGGAATCCGCTCGCGCGGATTCCCGCCGCTTGATCCCCGCCTCCGGCGGGGCACACCCCTAAAGGCGCCCGCTTCGCGGTCGCAACGGCTGCGGCCCCGCCGTTACGACCCGGGCCAGTCTTCAGCCTAGGATCCGCGCGTGAGCCGAATCGGGATCCTCACTGGGGGTGGCGACTGCCCCGGCCTGAACGCCGCGATCCGCGGGTGCGTCGCCCGGGGGCACGGGAAGCACGGGGCCGAGGTCGTGGGCATCCTCGACGGGTGGGACGGGCTGATGGAGGGCCGCGTCCGCACGCTCGACCGCGACGCCGTCCGCGGCCTGCTGCAGCGCGGCGGGACGATCCTGGGGACGTCTCGGCGCGACCCGTACGTCCACGGCGAGGGCGCCCGGTCGGTCGCCGAGACCGTCGCCCGCGAGGCGCTGGACGCACTCGTCGTGATCGGCGGGGACGGCACGCTCCGCACCGCCGCGCGCCTCGTCGAGGAAGGTGTCCCCGTCGTCGGCGTCCCGAAGTCGATCGACAACGATATCGCGGGGACGGACGCGACGATCGGGTTCGACACTGCGGTGCAGATCGCGACCGAGGCGATCGACCGCATCACGACGACGGCCGAGTCTCACGACCGCGTGATGGTCGTCGAGGTGATGGGACGGACGCAGGGCTGGATCGCGACGCACGCGGGTATGGCGGCCGGCGCCGACGCGATCCTCGTGCCCGAGGTGCCGTACGACCTCGCTCAGGTCGCGGCGGTCGTCCGCGGCCGAGCGAGCAGGGGCCACCGCTACTCCGTCGTCGTCGTGGCGGAGGGCGTTGCGCCGCCATCGGGCGCGAGCGTCGTCGCGCCTGTCGACGCGTTCGGCTTCGAGCGGCTCGGAGGCGTCGCCGCGGTGGTCGCGGCGCGACTCGAGGAGCTGACGGGCTTCGAGGCGCGCGTCACCGTCCTCGGCCACGTTCAGCGGGGTGGGGTGCCGACGGCGCGCGACCGTGTCCTCGCGACGCGGCTCGGGATCCACGCCGCCGACCTCGCGGCCGAGGGACGGACCGGCCGGATGGTTGTGCTCAGCGCCGATGTCGTCACCGACATGGCGTTCACGGAGTGGGTCTCGACCCCGAGGGCGATCCCGGACGACCAGTACGACTCGGCGCGAGCCTGCTTCGACTGAGAGCTCGCGTCAGTCCAGCAGCAGTGCGTCCGTCGGCGCGTACCCGTCGGTGAGCAGCGGCACGTCGTCGATCGCGACGGGGCGTTCCCAGCGGTCGCGGATCGCTGCCGCCAGCGCTGGGGCGCCGGGCGCGCGACTCCTCCGCACGTCCGCCCACGTGGCGGCGAGCTGCTCGCGGCTCGGGGCCGCCCGCTCCGTCGCGACGAGGATGATGTTGCGGACGTCGGTCGGCGTCCGGTCGAAGGCACCCTCGTAGACGGGGTGGAACCTGACCGTCGGGAACACGGAGGCGTACGTCTTCCACAGCGCGCGCGTGATGCGCGAGCCGCTCCCCGTGAGCGCGCCGATCAGGTTCACGGCGACCACCCCGCCGGGGGTGAGCCGGTCGTGGAGCAGCTCTGCGAACTCGAGCGTGGTCATATGGAACGGGACGCCATCCGCATAGAAGGCGTCGAGCATGATCACGTCGTAGCGGTCGTCGTGACGCTGCAGGTAGCGGCGTCCGTCGTCGACCTCGATGTCGATGCGCGGGTCGCGCGGCAGCGCGAACCAGCGGTACGCCGTCTCGACCACGGCGGGATCGAGCTCGACGACGGTCACCTGCGCGTCGCCGAAGTCGCGCCACACGCGCTTCGGTGCGGAGGCGCCGCCGAGGCCGATCACGAGGATCCGCTTCGCGTTGGGGTTGTAGGCGAGCCCGAGCTCCAGGTAGTCCGTGTACGCGAATCGCGTCCGGAACGGCTGACCGATGTACATCCCGCTCTGGAAGGAGCTGTCGAAACGGAGGTAGCGCGACCCTTCGCCGTCGACGACGACGAGCCTGTGGTAGCGCGTGTCGCGTGCTTCGCGGACGGTGAAGCCGGTCCCGATCGCCTCTGCGACCTCCGCCGGGTCGAGCTTCCGCGGCGTCCGCGCGTTGCGCTCGCGGTAGAGAGGCGACCAGTTCTTCGCAGCGAGGCCCTCGAGACGCTGCCCCGTGGTGTCGGGCGCGAGCGCGCCGACGGCGAGCACGGCCGCGGCGGCGCCCGCGACGAGGACCGCGGCGGGAACCCACACGCGCTCGACGAGCGCGACGCCGGCCGCGGCGGCGAGCAGGACGACTGCGCCGACTGCGAGCACCTGGTCGGTGCCGTACTCCGGGACGAGCCAGAACGCAGTCGCGAAGGTTCCGGCGATGCTGCCCGCGGTCGAGAGCGAGAACAGACGCCCGGCGGTGCGGCCGAGCCGGTCGAGCGACTGCGCCGCGAGCCGGACGGCGATCGGCGAGACGGAGGCGAGGACGACGCTCATCGGCCCGAAGAGCGCGATCGCCGCGACGAGCGGGTCGAGCCGTGGCCCCGGGTCCCAGCTGACGACGCGCTCGAGCACCCACTGGTCGACGAGCGGGATCGCGAGCACGAGCACCGCCCC
This sequence comes from Gaiella sp., assembly GCA_035705535.1. Taxonomy (GTDB): domain Bacteria; phylum Actinomycetota; class Thermoleophilia; order Gaiellales; family Gaiellaceae; genus Gaiella. The sequence continues at coordinate 2,639 of DASSVY010000240.1, forward strand.
GAGCGCGATCGCACCGACGAGGAGGTACGGCGAAGGCCACCGGTCGGCGACCGCCCCACCGATCGCGTAGCCGAGCGCGAGGCCCGAGAGCACGACCCCGATCAGCGCGCCCCAGACGTACAGCGAGCTCCCGAACGTCGGCGCGAGCACCCGACTCGCCGCGATCTCGACGCCGAGCAGCACGGCCCCCGAGAGGAACACGGCGACTGCAAGCGCCAGCCCTGCGAGCGGGGTCCCGCGGCGCTCCATTGCTCAAGGGTAGATGCGGTAGACGCGCAGCCACGGGCGCCCTCGCCCGGACGCCGGGACCGCGTAGACCGG
>DASSVY010000241.1:0-9661 GCA_035705535.1 Gaiella sp.
CGACGAGACCGCGATCGCGCGTCACGTCGTCGCCGTGTCGACGAACCTCGAGGCGGTCGAGCAGTTCGGTATCGATCCCGTGAACGCGTTCGGCTTCTGGGACTGGGTGGGCGGCCGGTACTCGATGGACTCGGCGATCGGGCTCTCGACGATGCTCGCGATCGGCCCCGACGCCTTCGCAGACCTGCTCGCCGGCTTCCACGCGGTCGATCGGCATTTCGTCGAGGCGCCGCCGGCCGCCAACCTCCCGCTCCTGATGGGGCTCCTGCGGGTCTGGTACCGCGACCTCTTCGGCGCTCAGACCCATGCGGTGCTGCCGTACGAGCAGTACCTGTCGCGGTTCCCCGCGTACCTCCAGCAACTGGTGATGGAGTCGAATGGGAAGCACGTCACGCTCGACGGCGAGGCCGTCGACGTCGACACGGCGCCGATCGTCTGGGGCGAGCCGGGGACGAACGGTCAGCACAGCTTCCACCAGCTCCTCCACCAGGGGACGGCGCTCGTGCCGTGCGACCTGATCGCGTTCGCGGCACCGCTGAACCCACTCGGAGACCACCACCGCCTCCTGCTGGCGAACGTGCTCGCGCAGGCCCAGGCGCTCGCGTTCGGGCGCACCCTCGCGGAGCTGAAGGAAGCCGGCGTGCCCGACGAGCTCGCCCCGCACAAGGAGATGCCGGGCAACCGGCCCTCGACGATCCTCCTCCTCGAGCGGCTCACGCCGTTCGCGCTCGGCTCCCTGGTCGCGCTCTACGAGCACACGGTGTTCGTCGCGGGCGCCATCTGGGGCATCGACTCGTTCGACCAGTGGGGCGTCGAGCTAGGGAAGGAGCTCGCGGGCGTGCTGGCGCCCGTGCTCGCCGGCGAGCCGTCCGAGCGGCCCCTGGACGGCTCGACCGCCGCGCTCGTGGGGCGGATCCGCCGCCTGCAGGACGAAGGCTGACGTGCTGAGCCTCGGGGCGTCGGTCTCGAGCTCCGCGCGGACCGGTCAGGCGCCCACGGACGGCTACCCTGCGCCCATGGAGAAGCTGCGGCTCGGCGGCATGGCGCTCCAGAACGGCGTCCTCGTGCACGGCCCGAACGTCTGGGGGGCGACTGTTCGGCTCGAGGACGGCACCGTCAAGAGCGCCTCGGGCCGTAAGCCGACGTTCGCTCCCGGCGTGACCGTGCCCTTCGTCCGCGGCCCGCTGCGGCTCGCGGAGGCCTTCGCCGTGCTTCCCGCGCTCAAGCGCGGCCTGCCCGAGGCGAAACTGCCCTTCGAGCGTCCCGCGGTCGCCGCCGCTCTCGTCGCTGCTTCCGCCGGCGCCAGCGTCGTTCGGCGCTCGTCCCTCCCTACGATCCCCCGCGAGACAGCGGTCGTGATGGCCTCGCTCGTGCCCGCGCTCGTGGCGCTGCGGGGCGAGGAGCTGACGCGCTACCACGGCGCCGAGCACATCTCGATCGGCACGTACGAGACGGGTGAGCCCGCCGCGAAGGAGCACGAGCGCTGCGGCTCGCACCTGATCGGCCCGCTCACGCTCGCGACCGCGCTCGCCGGAGCCGCCTCCGAGCTCACACCGGCGCGCCACCGGGCGAAGGTGCGCGTCGCGGGCGCGATCGGCGCGATCGGGGCGGCCGTCGAGGTGTTCGGCTGGATGAACCGCCATCCCGAGAACCGCCTCTCGCGCGCGCTCGCGCGCCCGGGCACGGAGCTCCAGCGCCGCATCTCGACGCGCGAGCCCTCGCCCGAGCAGCTCGAGGTTGCCGAGGCCGCGATCCGCGCGTGCCTCGACGCCGAGACGGCGCACGCGGCATGACCGTCGCGCCCTCGCGCGACCGTCGGGAGCGACTCGACCCGCACATCTTCGACCTGCCGTTCGAGAAGATGCGCGACGGCTACTACAGCGACGCGTACTTCAACCACACACGCGCCTCCCTGCTCCACGACGGACGTCGCCCTCGCGTCGTGATGCAGCTGTTCCAGCGCCACAACGCGATGCTCGGCGGCATGGATGAGTCGATCGCGATCCTCGAGCTCTGCTCGCACGACTGGCCCGGACTCACCGTGCACGCGCTGCGCGACGGCGACCGGGCGGAGCCGTGGGAGACCGTGATGACGATCGAGGGCGACTACACCTCCTTTGGCCACCTCGAGACCGTCGTGCTCGGAACGCTCGCGCGCCGGACGCTGATCGCGACGAACACCGCCAGCGTGCTCGAGGCGGCGAACGGCAAGCCGATCATCTTCATGCCCGCCCGACACGACCATCACCGCGTCCAGACGGGCGACGGCTACGCCGCGCACGTCGCCGGCGCGGTGATCGGGGCGGAGATCGGCGTGACCTCGGATGCGCAGGCCTCGTGGTGGGGCGGCCGCGGAGTCGGCACCGTTCCGCACTCCCTGATCGCCGCCTACGGCGGGAACACCGTGCTCGCCGCGACGAAGTTCGCGGAATGGGCGCCGGAGGACTTCCACATCACGGTTCTCGTCGACTTCGAGAACGACTCGGTCCGCACGGCGCTCGAGGTCGCACGCGCGCTCGGCCCGAGGCTTTGGGGGGTCCGGCTCGACACGTCCAGCCAGCTCGTCGACCGGTCGCTTTGGGACGAGCTCGGCGACTTCGATCCGCGGGGCGTGAACGAGCGCCTCGTCCGCAAGGTGCGCGCAGCGCTCGACGAGGACGGGTTCGAGCGCGTCAGGATCGTCGCCTCCGGCGGGTTCACGGTCGCGAAGATCGAGCAGTTCGAGCGGAGCGGCGTGCCCGTCGATGCCTACGGCGTCGGCTCGTCGCTGATCCGCGGCGAGAACGACTTCACGGCCGACATCGTCCTGACCGACGGGCGTCCCACCGGGAAGGTCGGCCGCAGCTTCCGGCCGAACGAGCGGCTGGAGCTCGTCCGATGAGCGGCCGGCTCCTGTGGGACGTCGACACGCAGGTCGACTTCATGCGGCCCGACGGCAAGCTGCCGGTGCCCGACGCACAGGATGCCGTTCCTGCGATGGCGCGGCTCGTGCGTTGGGCGGAGGCGGAGGGCGTCACGCATCTTGCGACAGCCGACGACCACGAGCTGACCGATCCCGAGCTTTCCGCCGAGCCGGACTTCACGACGACGTTCCCGCCGCACTGCCTCCGCGGCACGCCGGGCGCCGCGAAGATCCCGGAGACGGAGCAGCGCGACCCGCTGCCGCTCTCGCTGACGCCGTACTCCCCCGGCATGCTCCCAGAGCTCGTCCGCGACCGGCGCGAGCTGCTCGTTCTCAAGAAGACGTTCAGCGCCTTCTCGAACCCGAACGTCGAGCCGCTCCTCGAGCTCCTCGCACCCGACGAGGTGCTCGTCTTCGGCGTCGCGACGGACGTCTGCAACCACGCCGCGGTGATGGGCCTGCTTGCCCGGAACTACGACGTCGCGTTCGTCGAGGACGCCTCGCAGGGCCTCTCGCCCGACTTCGTCGCCCACTCCTTCGACCTGTGGCGCGCCGGAGGCGTCCGCTTCACCACGAGCGACGAGGTCGTCGGCTAGCTGCGCCGTCCGCCGCGCTCCTCGACGTGACGCGCGAGCGCGGCGAGCCGCATGTCCCATTCGGCGCCGACCCGCTCGAGCCAGGCGGCGGCCTCGTCGAGCGGCCCGGTGTCGAGCGCGTACCGGGTCTCGCGGCCGGCGCGCTCGCTGCGCACGAGGCCAGCTGCGTGGAGCGTCGAGAGGTGCTTCGCGACGGCCTGGCGGGTCAAGGGGAGCTGCGCCGCGAGCTCGGACTGACTGGCGCTATCGCGCCCCGCCAGCATCTCGAGCACGAAGCGGCGGGTCGGATCTGCCAGCGCGCCGAAGACGCTGTCTACGTGAGCGCCCACGATGCGAGCGCGCTCAGCTCGAGCGCCGTGCCCCACTGCGGGCTCGACTCGCGGACGAGCACCCGCGTGCCTTCCTCGTCGTCGGCCAGGCGGAGGTCGACGACCCCGTCGTCCTCGAAGCGCAGGACGAGTCGCTCCTCGTCCTCCACGGTGACGACCTCCGCGTGTCGCGTGTCGCCGTCGCCCCAGCGGAAGACCGCGGCGCCGCCTTCTCGCAGGTCGAGCTCGACCTCGGTCGCGAACCACTCCTCGAGCCGGCTCGGCTCGGTCAGCGCCTCCCACGCATCCTCCCGCGTCGTCGGCAGCACGATCTCCCTCCGAACGTCCATTGGCAACCTCCGAGTTGCATGTATAGTGCAACCGTTTGGTTGCAGATTAGCGAAGGAGGCCGCCGTGGTGATCCCCACCGTCGTCGAGGGCGACGGCCGCGCGGAGCGGGCGTTCGACATCTACTCGCGACTCCTGCGCGAGCGCATCGTGTTCCTCGGCCGGCCGGTGGAGCAGGAGCTGGCGAACGTGATCGTCGCGCAGCTGCTCTTCCTCGAGGCAGAGGAGCCCGACAAGGACATCGACCTCTACGTCAACTCGCCGGGCGGCGACGCGTACGCCGGCATGGCGATCTACGACGCGATGCAGCACGTGAAGTGCGACGTACGGACGATCTGCTTCGGGATCGGAATGTCGGCGGCGGCGGTGATCGTCGCCGGCGGAGCGCCGGGAAAGCGCCTCGCTCTGCCGCACGCGAAGCTGATGATCCACCAGGGCTCCGCCGGCGCGCGCGGCGCGCCGTCGGACGTCGTGATCGCAGCGCGCGAGATCGAGGCGTCGACCCGTCAGATGGCCGACGTGCTGTCGCTGCACACCGGCCGCTCGTTCGAGCAGGTGATGGAGGACATCGACCGCGACCGGTTCATGACGCCTGCGGAGGCGGCCGAGTACGGCCTCGTCGACCGCATCCTCGAGCCGCGGGCAGCCGCCGCCGAAGTAGCATCGGCCCGGTGACCGTCCGCGGCATCCATCACCTCGGGATCGCCGTTGCGGATCTCGATGAGGCGTTCACAACCTACAGCCGGCTCTTCGGCGCGACGGTCGAGCACCGCTCGACGGTGCCCGACCAGGGCGTCCACGCGATGTCGCTCCTGGTGGGCGGGGATCGGATCGAGCTCGTCTCCCCGACGGACGCCGACACGCCGGTCGGCCGGTTTCTCGCGAGCCGCGGGCCGGGAATGCACCACGTCGCCTACGAGGTCGACGACGTCGGTGCCGTTCTCGCCGAGCTTTCCGAGGCCGGGGCAGAGCTGATCGACGAGGTTCCGCGCGCGGGGCTCTTCGGCCTCGAGGTCGCGTTCGTCCATCCCGACGCCGTCCACGGCGTCCTCACGGAGGTGGTGTGCCCTGCCTGACGAGTCCATCCGCATCGAGCTCGCCTTCGAGGGCGGGCAGATCATCGGCGCGACGGTCCAACCCGACTCGGCGGACGCCGTCGAGCGGGCGGTGAGCGCCGGCTCCGGCGGCACGGTCCAGCTCGACACGCAGGACGGCCGGCTCACCGTCGTCGTCCCGCGCGTCGTCTATCTGAAGCGGTACCCGCCCGGCTCGCAGGTCGGGTTCGGCGCCTGACGACGACGAGTAGCCTGAGCGCGCGATGGCGCTCGAGGTCGGGATCGTCGGGCTTCCGAACAGCGGCAAGACGACGCTGTTCAACGCTCTGACGCGCGCGGGCGCGGAGATCACCGCGTACGCGTCGGTCAGCGACAAGCCGAACGTGGGGATGGCAACGATCGCAGACGAGCGGCTCGGCCGGCTCGCCGAGCTGGTGGACGCACGCAAGGTGACGCCGGCCGCGATTCGCGTCGTCGACGTGCCCGGCACCGGCCCCCAGCTCCTCGGCAACCTCAGACAGGTCGACGCGATCCTCGCGGTGCTCGACGGCTTCTCGGACGACGCCACCCCTGCCGACGACCTCGAGACGCTCGAGCTCGAGCTCCTCGTCGCGGATCGCGATCACGTGGAGCGCCGGCACGAGCGAGTGGCGAAGGAGGCGAAGTCCGGTGACCCCGCCTCGCGCGCGGAGCTGGACGTGCTGGCCGACCTCCTCGCCCACCTGGACGGCGGTCTGACGCTCGCAGGCTGGCCCGGCGAGCTACCCGAGGCGCTCGACCCGCTCACGACGAAGCCGCTGCTCGCGGTCGAGAACGGGCCGGGCGGGATCGACTGCAAGCTCGAGGCGGAGCTCGCGGAGCTCTCGGAGGAGGAGGCGGCAGAGTTCCGCGACGGGCCCTCGGCGCTCGACGAGGTCGTCCGCGAGCTCGAGCAGGCACTCGGGTTGATCACGTTCTTCACCGCGGGCGAGAAGGAGACGCGTGCGTGGACGCTCCGTCGCGGCCAGACCGCGCTCGAGGCGGCGGCGACGATCCATTCGGACATCGCGCGGGGGTTCATCCGCTGCGAGGTGATCTCGACGGAGGACCTGCTCTCCGCCGGTTCCCACGCCGAGGCGGCCCGGCGCGGCACGCAGCGGCTCGAGGGAAAGACCTACGTCGTCGCCGACGGCGACGTCCTCAACATTCGCTTCAACATTTAGCCGACCGCGACGAGCGCGGCGCCGGCGAGGGCGAGCCCGCCTCCGACCCGCCGTGTGCGGTCGAGCCGCTCCGAGAGGAACGCGCGCGCGAGCAGGATCGTCGTCAACGGGTAGAGCGCGCTCAGGACGGCGACGATCCCGGCCGGCCCGTGTGTGGTCGCGAACGCGACCAGGACGTTCGCCGTCGTGTCGAAGAGACCGACGGCCACGATCGCCGGCATCAGGCGGCTCGGAGGACGGAGGGGAACCGAGACGACGAGGACCGCGCAGAGGGCGACGAGCGTGGACGACGTGCGGGCGACGACGACGGCCCAGGTCGCGCCGCCGTCCGAGGCAGTGTCGAGGCCGACGATGAACAGGCCGAAGCCGAGCGCAGCGACGAGCGCGAGCGATACCCCGGCGGCCAGACCGGCTCGGCCCACGCGAATACCCGGCTCGCGTGCGAGCAGCACCACGCCCGCGAGCGCGACGACGATGCCGCCCCATTGGAGCGGCGCAGGCGCGTCTCCGCGGACGAGGTCGACGCCGAGCGGGACGACCGGGCTCACGGCCGAGATCGGCGCGACGATGCCCATCGCTCCGATCGCCATGCCCCGGTAGAGCGCCGCGAGGCCCGCTGCCCCCGCCACCCCCGCACCGACGGCCGGGAGGATGTCCGCGATCCCGGGAGGCGAGTCGCCGCTCACGATGGCCCACGCCGCGACCCCGACGAGGCCGACGGCCTGGGAGACGACGAGGACGGTGAGGACGTGCGCTCGGCGGGAGGCGAGGCCGCCGAAGAAGTCGCCCGTACCCCAGGAGGCCGCTCCGAGGAGCGCGAGCACGGCCGCCTCCATCTAGGCGCCTGGGCTCAGTCCGCGCCTACGGGTCGGGTCGCGGCCTGCGCGTCGAGTTGGTTCGCGTGGTAGAGCACCGCCGCCTCGGCCGTGCGGGCCGCGGGCCGGTCGTGATGCGCCGCGATCGAGTGGAGCAGCTCTGCGCGGACCTCTGTCTCCAGGCCCCCGGCGTGCTCGTCCACGAGCCGCACGCCGAGCTGGACGTGGCCGAGCAGGGCGCCTTCCCGCGTGGGGCGGAACGCCGGGCCGCGCCCGAGCTCGCGCACCCGTCCGACGTCGTGCAGGAGGGCCGCGGCGAGCAGGAGATCGGCTCGCAGCCGCGGATGGAGTTGCGCCGTCTCGCGGCAGAGCGTCGCGACGCCGACGGTGTGCTCGAGCAGCCCGCCCGCATAGCCGTGATGGCCGTCCGCACCGGCGGCGGGCAGGGCGCGCATCCCGTCACGCACCTCGGCAGCGCCGAGGATCGCGCCGACCGTGGCGGCGAGGCCAGGATGGGAAACCTCACCGGCGAGGAACTCGAGGAAGCCCTCGAGCTCGTCCGCGTCGCGGCGGAGCGCTGGGGCGAGCGCGGCGGGGTCGTCCTCCGTCGCCTCCAGTGCGCGCACCTGCAACTGGAGACGCCCGTCGAAGCGCTCGACGCGGCCGAGCACGCGCACGGCATCGCCCTCGGCAAAACGGCGGTCGAGCAGCTCGACGTCCTCCCAGACGCGCCCCTCGATCCGCCCGCTCGGGTCGACCAGCTCGAGCGCGAGATAGGGCTTTCCCTTGCGCGTGGTCAGCCGCCGCTTCCGTGCCACCGCGAAGACTCCGTCGACCGTACGGTCCTCGGAGAGCTCCGCGATCGTCGCCACGGCGTGAGTGTAGGCTCGACGCGTGGCCGACGTCCGTCCGTTCCGCGCGGCCAGATACGCCAGCCCGAGCGCCACTCTCACCGCCCCGCCGTACGACGTGCTGGACGAGACGCAGCGCGCAGAGCTCCGTGCGAGCGATCCGCACAACGTCGTGCATCTCACCTGCGACCCCGATGAGACGGAGGGCGGACGACGCTTCCGCGAATGGCTGGCCGACGAGGTGCTCGTCCGCGACGAGACGCCGGCCGTCTGGGTGCTCGAGCAGGACGTTCCCGAGAGCAGCGCGGGTGTCGCGACGCGGACGGGGATCGTCGCGTCGCTTCGCGCCGAGCCGTATGCCGCTCGCGTCGTGCTGCCGCACGAGCAGACGCACGCGGGCACCCGCCGCCGCCGCCTGCGGCTCCTGCGCGCGGCGCAGGCGCAGCTCGAGCCGCTCTTCTTCCTCTACGACGGCGCCGCCCCGCTCGCGGCGCCGAAGCGGCCGCCCGACATCGACGTGGGCGACTCGCGCCTCTGGCGGATCGAGGGCGACGAGTCCGTCACCGAGGCGTTCGCGGACTCCCAGCTCCTGATCGCGGACGGCCACCACCGCTACGAGACGGCCGTCGCATACGCGCAGGAGGGCGGCGGGGATCGCCTCCTCGCGGTGCTCGTCTCGACCGGCGACCCGGGACTCGCGATCCTGCCGACCCATCGCGTCTTCTCCGGGAGGCCGGAGATCGCGCTCGACGGCGAGGCGTTCGACTCGCCCGAAACCGCCCTCGAAGCGCTCGCGGCCGAGCCCTTCGAGCACTCGGCCGCGGTGCTCGTGCGGCCCGACGCCGCACGGCTCGTCCGGGGAAGGGCCGGCGAGCTCGATCCGGAGCTGGTCGAGCGCGTCGGCCGCGAGGGGATCGCGTACACGCCGGACGCGGACGACGCGATCGCCCGTGTTCGGGCCGGAGAGGCGGACTGCGCATTCCTTCTCCGCGCAACCCGGATCGAGGATGTCTTCGACCACTCCCGCCGGGGCATCACGATGCCGCCGAAGAGCACGTACTTCTTCCCCAAGCTGGTCTCGGGCCTGCTGTTCCACCCGCTCGAGCCGTGATCGACTGGCTCGCATTCTCGAGGGAGTGCGTCCGCGAGCTCGAGCAGATCCTGGCCGACCTGCCGACGCGGGTCCAGCGCGAGCCCGTGCTCAGGGCCGGTGAGGGAGGAGACGACACGACGGCGATCGACGCGGCGGCGGAGGACGTCGTGGTGCGGCGGCTCGAGGAGCTCGGCTGCGACCTCACCCTCGTCTCCGAGGAGCTCGGGATCCGTACGTTCGGCGCGGGCGGCGACCTCAGGGTCGTCGTTGACCCGATCGACGGCTCCGTCAACGCGAAGCGTGGGATCCCGTACTTCTCGCTCTCCCTCGCCGTCGCGGCCGGCCCGACGATGGACGACGTGACGTTCGGCTTCGTGCACGACCTCGGCGCGGGCGAGGAGTGGGTCGCGGAACGGGGTCGCGGGGCGCGCCTGGGCGGCGAGCCGCTGGACACGCCCGGGCCGAAGGAGACCGTCGAGATCCTCGCGCTC
>DASSVY010000242.1:0-3184 GCA_035705535.1 Gaiella sp.
AAGGACCACGCCCGCGTTAGCGCATACGTCGAGGCGGCGCGAGGGTGACCGAGACCAGCGAGACCTTCGGCGCGTATGGCGGGCGGTACGTCCCGGAGACGCTGATCCCGGCCCTCGACGAGCTGACCGAGGCATGGGAGACGGCCCGGCGCGATCCCGCCTTCCAGGCCGAGCTCGACGAGCTCGGCCGGAACTACGTCGGTCGCCCCTCGCCTCTCACCCGCGCCGAGCGGTTCGCGCCCGGCAAGCGCCTCTACCTGAAGCGCGAGGACCTGAACCACACCGGCGCGCACAAGATCAACAACGCGCTCGGCCAGGTGGTGCTCGCGCGGCGCCTCGGCAAGCAGCGCATCATCGCCGAGACGGGGGCCGGCCAACACGGCGTCGCGACGGCGACGGCGTGCGCGCGCTTCGGGCTGGAGTGCGTCGTCTACATGGGCTCCGAGGACATGCGCCGACAGGCGCCCAACGTCGAGCGGATGCGCCTCCTCGGCGCGGCGGTCGAGCCCGTGGAGTTCGGCACGCGCACGCTGAAGGAGGCGACGAGCGCCGCGATCCGCGACTGGATCACCAACGTCGGGACGACGCACTACGTGATCGGCTCGTGCGTCGGGCCGGCGCCGTATCCCGAGCTCGTCCGGGAGCTGCAGTCCGTGATCGGCCGCGAGGCACGCGCGCAGCTCCTCGAGGTGGAGGGCGCGCTGCCCGAGGTCGTCGTCGCGTGCGTGGGCGGAGGCTCGAATGCGATCGGCATGTTCGCGGCGTTCCTGCACGACGCCGATGTCCGGCTCGTCGGCGTCGAGGCCGCCGGCGCGGCTTCGCTCGGGACGGGACGCGCGGCGGTCCTCCACGGCGCGCGCTCGTCGGTGCTCGCCGACGAGGACGGGCAGATCGCGGATGCGCACTCGATCTCGGCGGGTCTCGACTATCCGGGCGTGGGCCCCGAGCACGCCTGGCTCCGGGACACCGGCCGCGCGACGTACCTCCCGTGCACGGACGAGGAGGCTCTGGCCGCGTTCGCGCGACTCTCGCGCACCGAGGGAATCGTCCCCGCGCTCGAGTCGGCCCATGCCCTCGCCGTCGTCGAGAGCCTCGACGCCGACTACGTCGCGGTCTGTCTCTCGGGTCGCGGCGACAAGGACCTCGCGGAGGCGTTGGCCGCGCTCGCGGCCGGCTGATCGCGTGCGCAAGACGCTTGTCATTTATCTCGTCTGCGAGCCCGAGACCCCGGAGCTTGCCCGCGCCGCCGTCGAGGCGGGAGCGGACCTGATCGAGCTCGGCTTTCCCTTCTCCGACCCCCTCGCCGACGGGCCGGTGATCCAGCGGGCCTCGGAGCGAGCGCTCGGACGCGGCATGCGCACGGCCCGCTGCCTCGAGTGCCTCTCGGAGACGCGGGCGCTCGTCGGCGACACGGCGATCGTCCCGATGACGTACGCAGCGCTTCTCGAGGCCTACGGCTGGGAGCGGTTCGCGGCCGACGCCCACTCCCACGGCGCGACGAGCCTGATCGTCTCGGACGTCCCTGCGGGGCAGCGCCCGGAGCTCCGCCGCGTGCATCTCGTGGCCCCCACTTCGACCGACGAGCGGATCCGACTCGCCGCCTCGACGACCGACGGCTGGCTGTACCTGGTCACCCTCACGGGCACGACCGGCGCGCGCGCCGAGCTCTCGAATGCGCTCGACGGGCTCGTCGAGCGGACCAGACGCGTCGCCGACAGCGTCCCCCTTTACGCGGGGTTCGGGATCTCGACGCCCGAGCAGGCAGCCGCTGCTGCAGCGCTCGCCGACGGCGTGGTCGTCGGCTCGCGCGCCGTGCAGGCCGCCGAGGAGGGGCCCGAGGCGCTCGGCGCCTACGTCGCCTCGCTCCGAGCCGCCGTCGACGCAGGCTAGGTGTGCTTGACGCGGACGCGCTTCCCGCAACGGGCGCAGCGGGCGCGACGCTCGGTGAGGAAGAACCGGCGCCCCTTCGGGACCTTGTGCCCGAGGACCTTGCAGAGGTGGCGCGTCACGACTCCGACCCCACGCGGACGAGCATCTTCCCGAGGTTGTCGCCGGAGAACAGCGCGAGGAATGCTTCCGGGGCACGCTCGATCCCGTCGACGATCGTCTCCCGATACCCGATCGACCCGTCGGCGACGAGCGGCGCGACCTCGCCGTGGAACGCGGGCCACCGGTCGAAGTGGTCGAAGACGATGAAGCCCTGCATCCGGAGGCGCTTCGTCACGACCATGAACAGGTTCCGCGGGCCGGGCTGCGGCGTCGTGGCGTTGTAGCCGGCGATGGAGCCGCACGCGACGATCCTCCCGTGCCGGTTGAGGGCGCCGATCGCGGCCTCGAGCGTCTCGCCCCCGACGTTGTCGAAGTACACGTCGATACCGTCCGGCGCGAGCGAGCGCAGTGCCTTCCGCGGCGGCGTCTCGTGGTAGTCGAACGTCGCGTCGAACCCGAGCTCGCCGAGCCACGCCGTCTTCACGGCGCTGCCCGCGCTGCCGATCACACGCGCCCCGCGACGCCGCGCGAGCTGGCCTGCCAGGCTGCCGACCGCCCCGGCCGCTCCGGAGACGAGCACCGTGTCGCCCTCCTTCACCTGGCCGATGTCGTCGATCCCGACGAATGCGGTCAGGCCGGGCATCCCGAGGACGCCGAGCGACGTCGAAAGCGGCGCGGCCCCCGGGTCGAACGCACGCGCGCGCGCGGCAGGCAGAACGGCGGCCTCGCGCCAGCCGAGGTCGTGCACGACCCACGTCCCCTCCTCGATCCCTTCGGCGCGGGAGGCGACGACCTGTCCGACCGCACCGCCGGTCATGGGCTCGCCGATCGCGAACGGCGGCACGTAGGAGCGCACGTCGTTCATCCGGCCCCGCATGTACGGATCGACCGAGACGAACGTATTGCGGACGAGGAGCTCGCCGTCCGCGGGGTCGTGAAGCTCGACCTCGGCGAGCTCGAAGTCGCCGGGCTCCGGCAGACCCTGCGGACGGGCGGCAAGCCTGATCTCGCGTGACCGCAGCGGCACGACCGGATCCTATGCCGCCACGAGCGGCGCGGACCCCGCGGACGAGTTCTTACGGAATCTTCGCAGCGCCTTGCTACCGTGCCGCGCGGCCTTTGAGCCATGTCTTTTCGCGCCGGGCGCTCCGAGGGGGCTCGGCCAGGAAACACGTACTCGTTGCCGAAGGGAGCT
>DASSVY010000243.1:0-4172 GCA_035705535.1 Gaiella sp.
AGTGGGCTCAGGCGCACACGACGATCGACGTGCCGGAATCGGCGCAGCGCGACGCCGAGCGCGAGCTGCATGCGCTGCTCGACCGCACGAGCGGCGTCCGGCCCTGGGAGATCCGCGACGAGCTCGGCCAGTCGATGCTCGAGAACTTCGGCGTCTTCCGCTATCCCGATCGCATGCAGGCGCAGATCGGGATCATCGATGACCTCCGCCGCCGCTACGCACGCGGCGTGGTCGTCGAGGACAAGGGCACGATCTTCAACAACGACCTCACACAGGCGATCGAGCTCGGCTACATGCTCGACCTGGCCACGTGCATGCTGCAGGCGGGGCTCGCGCGGCAGGAGTCGCGCGGCGCGCACTCGCGTCCCTCCGACTTCCCTGACCGCGACGACGAGAACTTCATGAAGCACTCGATCACCAAATGGGTTGACGGAGCGCCGCGGCTTTCGTACCGGGAGGTCCGCGTCACGAAGTGGGAGCCGACGGTGAGGACGTACTGATGACGCGCACTCGGCACCAAGTTGGCACAGGCCTGTTGCATTTCTCGGCAACGGTCTCGATAGAATTGTCAGTGGGTGGTGGGTTGGGGTGCCCCGACGGAGCAGCTCGCGCGAACCGACCGTACGGAGCCGCGTGAAGGTCGAGCTGAAGATTTGGCGCTACGACGCGTCGACGGGGGAGCGGGCGCTGCGTCCGTACGACGTCGACGTGTCCGACGAGGCAACGCTTCTCGACACCCTCGACGTCGTCAAGGACCGCGTCGACGGAACGCTCGCCTACCGCAAGAGCTGCCGGATGATGATCTGCGGCTCGTGCGGGATGCGGGTCGACGGCGGCGCAGTGCTCGCATGCAAGACGCGCATCGCCGACATCGCCGCCGACGGCCACGTCCCGGTCGTCTCGGCGATGGGGAACCTGCCGATCGTCAAGGACCTCGTCGTCGACATGGATCCCTTCTGGCAGAAGATGCAGGCGATCCAGCCCTACCTCGCGCCCCGCCTCGATCGTGCAACCGAGGGCGAGAACATCGTCTCGCGGGAGGGGATGGACGCGATCCACAAGGAGTCGCTCTGCATCAACTGTGGGTGCTGCGTCTCGGAGTGCAACTCGATGGAGTCGGATCCCGACTTCCTCGGACCGGCGGCGCTCGCGAAGGGCTTCCGCTTCGTCGGCGACGCGCGCGACGGCGCGACGATCGAGCGGCTCGAGCGTTACAGCGAGGAGCACGGGATCTGGGACTGCACGCGCTGCTACTTCTGCAACGAGCGCTGCCCCAAGAGCGTCGACCCCCGTGACGCGATCGCGAAGCTCGGCGCCGAGGCGATGAAGGCCGGGATCGACCGGGACATGGGCGCGAAACACGCGAAGTGGTTCGTCACCTCCGCGAAGACGACGGGCTGGCTCCGCGAGACGGAGCTCGTGCCGAAGACCCAGGGCGTCGTGAAGGCGATCAAGGAGATCAAGTTCGCGATGTCGCTCCTGCCGAAGGGGAAGGTGCCGCCGCCGTTCCCACCGCACGTCGCCGCGGACGTGGGCGAGTCGCGCGCGCTCTTCGACCTCGTGAAGACGCAGGGGCGCGACGGCGCTGCCGGCATCGTCCAGGGCGAGAAGGCGCTCGGGCAGCTCGAGCACGCGGGCGACGCGGTCGACGGCCCGAGCCACCCGTACGACGACCCCCGTTCGTTCCCGAAGCCCTATCTCCCCGACGACGAGGAGCCCGCCACGTGAAGCAGGTCGCCTACTACAAGGGCTGCCTCGCCAGCCTGTCCGCGAAGGAGCTCGACACCTCGACCCGCGCCCTCGCGCCGAAGGTCGGCTACGAGCTGCTCGAGCTCGAGTCCGTCACGTGCTGCGGCGCGGGCGACATCCACGAGGCGGAGCCGGACTACTACCTCCACCTCAACGCCCGGATCCTCGGGTACGCAGCGGCAACCGGCTCGGACACCTTGATGACGGTATGCAACGTCTGCACGCTCAACCTCCGGCAGGCGAACCACCAGCTCCTCAACGACGCCGCGCTGCGCGAGCGGGTTAACGACAACCTGGAGCGGGTCGGCGCGCCTCGCTACGAGACCGACGTCGACTGCGTCCACTTCCTCTGGCTCGTCGCGGGCGAGAGCTTCCCGATGCTCCGCGAGGTCGCGCACAAGGGACTCCGCGGGCTCAAGATAGCGCCGTTCTACGGCTGCCAGATCCTGCGCCCCTCGAAGCTGATGGGCTTCGAGGATCCCGACAAGCCCGACTCGCTCGAGCGGATCATCACCGCCTGCGGCGGGGAGCCGATCGACTACCCGGCGAAGATCAAGTGTTGCGGCTTCCCGATCATCCAGGCGCGCGAGGACACCGCGCTCGGCGAGCTGATCCAGCCGATCGAGCAGGCGAAAGAGGCCGGCGCGGACGCGATCGTGACCCCCTGCCCGCTCTGCCACCTCTCACTCGACGCGTGGCAGTCGAAGCTCAAGAAGCAGACCGGCAAGGACTTCCAGATGCCGATCCTGCACCTGTCGCAGCTGATCGGCGTCGCCGCCGGCCTGGAGGACTCGGAGCTCCGCTTCAAGCGGCACGTCGTCTCGATGGCGCCTGTGCTCGAGAAGCTCGCGCTCTAACCCCCGTTCCGACCGGTCCCACGGCCGCCTGAGAGACGTCGAAGGACGAGTTCGGTCGCCTCCGGCCGCGCGAGGAACCGGAACGGCACGAATGTCGTCCCGGTTCCAGGCGAGATGTGCAGCAGAGCTGCATCGGCCTCGTAGAGACCTGCGACGAAGCGGGCGCGCGGGTGTGCGAGCGTGAATCTTCCCGACGGCCAGGGCACGCAGATCTGACCGCCGTGGAGGTGGCCGGCGAGCACGAGGTCGAAGACTCCGGCCTCCAGATCGTCGACGATGCGGGGGAAGTGGCAGAGCAACACCCGGAAGACGGCGGCGGGATCGGCGAGATCTTCCGGCCTGCGTCCCACGTCTCGTCGAGCGGCCGGGTCGACCCCCACGATCGAAACCGGCTCTCCGTGCACGAGCACCGTTTCCGACTCGTCCCGGAGCAGCCGCGCCCGCTCGAGGTCGCGTATCTCCGCCGCTCGCGAGAACGGATCTCGCGTTACGGCCACGTCGTGGTTGCCGAGCACGACGAACGGGCGCTCGAGACGTGCCAGCAGTGTGCGGAGCTTCTGCTCCCCGCGCGGGTGCGAAACGAGATCTCCGGTAATGCAGACGAGGTCAGGGCGTCGCCGCTGCACCCAGTCGACCGCGCGTTCCGTCGCGTGTCCGCCACGGGAGAGCGGCGCTCCGAGGTGGAAGTCCGAAAGATGCCCGATCGTCATCCCGTCGAGGGCCTCGGGAAGGCCCCGAACCTCGACGACGACGACACGTCGTCGCAACCAGCCGGTCTCGAGCCAGCTGTAGCCGACGAGTGCGAGGATTCCTGCGAGCAACACCAATGTCAGCGTCACCGGCTGCACGCTAGACGCTCGTCGACGGACACGACCGAACCCGAGCGTTCGCGAAGGACGCTGCCTGTAGGTTCTCCGGGAGAGCTTCCATCTGCCTTGCCATCCGGCCGCAGGTCGCGACTTCCGTCAGTCGATCAGCCGTCGGAGGGCGGGCACGGAGGGAAGGTCAAACGGACTCCGTCACGGCGGCCGCGGCCTCCGAGCAGGGCGACGAGCTCGTCGCGTCCTGGGACTTGACTTCAACCATCTGAGCGGACATGAAGAGGGTCATGGTCACGACCTCCACCCGGCGCGAAGTCGACCAATTGGTCTCGTTCTCGCTCGAGCACCTGCCGTCGCTCCTGCTTTCTTCGGGGCTGTACTGCCACGACATGACGTACGAGCAGCGAGAGCCACGCGGGGAGTCGGTCCGGTACAGCCTGATGGTGCTGCTCGGCATGCAACGCGCCGCCCAGTCCGGCTTCCGAGACCTCCCCGATCTCGACGAGCTCTGGCTCCGTTGCCTCGAGCGGCAGGACTCGTTCAGCGGAGGCGACCTCGGGCTTGCGCTCTGGGTCGACGCAAGGCGCGAGGGCGCGATCGTCGACATGTTGCTGGCGCGGCTCGACCCGATCGTGTCCTCGGAGGAGGCGCTCGGCTCCCTCGTCGGGATGGAGGTCGCCTGGATCCTGATCGGGTTGGCCCACGTCGCAGGCTCGCATCGGCGCGCAGAGCAGCCTCTCGACCG
>DASSVY010000244.1:0-2336 GCA_035705535.1 Gaiella sp.
CCCGTCGAGCTCGACGAGGCGGAGCGCCGCGTGACGCAGCTCGAGATCGAGCTCGCCGCGATGGCGAAGGAGTCGCCGGCGACGCGCGAGCCGCTCGAGAAGGAGCTCGCCGAGGCGAAGGCACGGCGCGACGAGCTCGCCGGGCGCTGGGCGAACGAGAAGGACGTGCTCGACCGCGTGAAGGAGATCACGCGGCAGATCGACGAGCTGCGGATGGAGGCGGAGCGGGCGGAGCGGCACGGCGAGCTCGCACGCGTCGCGGAGATCCGCTACGGGCTCCTGCCGGAGCTCGAGCGCGAGCTGTCCGAGCGCGAGGAGCCCGCGTCGGCGCCGATGGTCAAGGAGGAGGTCGACGAGGACGACATCGCGTCCGTCGTCGCGCAGTGGACCGGGATCCCGACCGACCGGCTGCTCGAGGGCGAGGTCGAGAAGCTCGTCCACATGGAGGAGCGCCTCCACGAGCGGGTCGTCGGGCAGGACGCGGCGATCGAGGCGGTGTCGAACGCCCTTCGTCGCGCGCGCTCGGGTCTGCAGGACCCGAACCGGCCGATCGGCTCGTTCGTCTTCCTCGGCCCGACCGGCGTCGGCAAGACCGAGCTCGCGAGGGCGCTCGCCGAGTTCATGTTCGACGACGAGCGCGCCATGGTGCGGCTCGACATGTCGGAGTACCAGGAGAAGCACACCGTCTCAAGGCTCGTCGGCGCGCCTCCGGGCTACGTCGGCTACGAGGAGGGCGGCCAGCTCACCGAGGCGGTTCGCCGGCGCCCGTACTCGGTGATCCTGCTCGACGAGATCGAGAAGGCGCACGCGGAGGTGTTCGACATCCTCCTGCAGCTCCTCGACGACGGCAGGCTGACCGACGGCCACGGCCGCACGGTGGACTTCCGCAACACGGTCGTGATCATGACCTCGAACATCCGCTCGGCCGAGGATCTGGCAGATCGCTTCCGGCCCGAGTTCCTGAACCGGATCGACGAGATCGTCGTGTTCGATGCGCTCACGCGCGAGCAGCTCGGCGAGATCGTCGGCATGCAGCTCGGACGCCTGAACGAGCGGCTCGGGGAGCGCAGTCTCGCGCTCGAGCTGACCGACGGCGCGCGCGAGCTGATCGCGGAGGCGGGCTGGGACCCCGCCTACGGCGCGAGGCCGCTCAAGCGGGCGATCCAGCGCCTGCTCGAGAACCCGCTCGCGCTGCGGCTACTCGAGGGCGAGTTCTCCGACGGCGACACGATCCGCGCGTACGCCGAGCTCGGCGAGCTTCGGTTCGCGCGCGACGAGGAAGCCGACCGAGACGAGGAGCGCGTCGAAGAGGCAGTCGCCGCCGAGCGCTGAGCCACCAGGCCGCGAGGCGCCGGGCGGCAGGCCCGACACCTCGCGGCCGGCTTTTCGTCAGGCGAGCACGAGCGAGAGGTCGTCGGCCGCCGCGAGCTTGTAGTTCGTCCCTCCGATGAAGCTCACGACGATCGACACCTGGGTGGCGCCCGCGGGGATCTTGCCCTTGCGGCTGCGGAACGCCATGTCGGTGCCCGCGACGGTCGTGTCGTTCCCGATGCGGAGCCGTGCGAGCACCGTGCCGCTCGCGTCGGCGAAGTCCGCGCGGACCTGCGTCATGTTCGCGCTCGGCCCGGTGCCGTAGTTCCCGATCCAGCCGCCGAGGACCACCTTGCGCCCTGCTGCCGCAGCCGGGAGCTTGATCGTCTGCGTGCCGATCGTCGCCTTGGCGGCGTTCGCCTCGGTCGTCGTCCCTCCGAAGAAGTAGTTCTTCCCCCGCTTGGGCGAGCCCTTCGAGCTCTTCGAGAACCAGCCGTTCGGGAACGTGTACGACCCCGCGGTGAACTGCCCGGCCGTGTTCGTCCAGCCCGGAACCACGCCGTAGGCGCCGACCGTCGTCACGCCGGTACCCGCCTCCGCGCCGGGGTTCTTGATCAGGTTCTTCCCGCAGATCCCGCACGTCGCGCCGGGCGTGGCCGATGCTGCGGCCACGAGCGCCAGGGCGAGCACGGCGACGCAGACGAGCGCCGACATCATGCGGCTGAATCTCTTGCTGATGGACACGATGACCTCCTGGGTCGTCACGGAACGGGAATCCATGCAGCCCATGGTCCGGGGGGTCGCTATAGCTTCGGTATAGCTCGGGTCCGAAGCGGCAGACGCCCGGGACCGGCCTCGTCCCGCCTCAGTGGCGCCCGCGCGGGCGTTGTGAGGGAGGCGCGGCCCAGGGTGCGGGCCGGCCGAGGTCAGCCGGTCCGGGCGCAGATCGCGAAGACCCGCACGACCGCCGGCTTCCCGAAGCCGTCGAGCGGCATCAGCCTCGGGCCGGGGTCGAACTGGTGGGT